>NZ_JBANDI010000019.1:0-75376 GCF_039123485.1 Flavobacterium sp. PL12 | reverse complement strand
CACTTTAAATATACTGATTTTCAGACTATTAAACTAATTATTTGAAAGTTATTTCTTTCTTTTTTTGTCATTTTTTCAACCCTTGATTCACATTACTCTCATAAAAAACTAAAAACTACTTAATACGAAATCCAGTCTAAAAATAAATTTTATCTTCTGGGTCTTAATGTCAATTGCAAAAACTAATTAAATCGCTGGAAATTACATTAGAGATTTAGGACTAGGTTTTAAATCAGAATCAATTTTTATTAATGCTATAATTTATTTTAGTTTACTAAAAAATTCAGTGATTAATATTTTGGTTACTCACAATCATGGAAATCAATGGCTGAAAAAACGTCGCGTATTTAATCTGCCTAGATCTTAATTTTGATACCAAAAAACAGGATGATTATTGGCAATTTCTAAATAAGAACCAAATTGATTTTAAATGCTTTGAAGATGTAATAAAAAAATATTACAATGGAGAAAGTGATCGCAATACTATTAAAATTTTAGAAAAATCTTAAAATAAAAGTAAACAGTTCCTATTCGAAATCAGTTACTTTCCCCCGTCTTCGAATCTAAAAGGAGAAGGTTTAAAATTTGATAATAATGTGTAACGATTACTAGTGAAAACTTAAATATCTTCTTTTTAAATATATCTATAAAAAACAGTTACTGAAATTTAAAAAAAATAGATTAAATGATTACGAAGATATTTGGACTTGCGACGTTACTATTTTTGATTCTAACATCATGTCAATCAAAAACCAAGAATACAACAATTAATTCAGACACGGTGATTGAACAGCAGCCAACGGCAATACATTACGATTTAGCTAAAAACTACTTTGTAAAAAGCACAGTAAAAAAAATAGAAAATCCTAAAATTGAAACTATTGAACAATTCAATCAAATCTTTGGAATGGCAATAACGATGGGAATAAATGGCAAACCCACTGCAATAGATTTTGCTAAGAAGTATGTGATCGCAGTTATTTTGCCGGAAACTGATCTAAAAACAACTGTCCAGCCAGTTAGTTTAAAAAAGAATAAAAAAGGTGAAATTACACTAAAATATAAAATTGAGATAGGCGATAAACAATCGTACACAACAGTTCCTTTTTTTGCCATTATTGTTGCTAAAACTGACGATGGCGAATTGATTGTGACGGAATTGAAATAATATTTTCCCACTTCTTGTCACTTAAAATATACATTAAAAACAAGAGCAAATTTGGACTTTTAACTTTTGACATACTGATAAATAACAAGAGCTTTTTTCGAAGACATTAAAATTTTCGAACCAAAGTAAAACCAAAATAATTTTACTCCTACAATTCTCATCATCGAATATACATTTCACTACCTTTGCAACCTTAAATAAGGAAATATGTCTGTAGCTAAAAAAGATTATAAAAGAATTACCACTAAGTCGCTTATCGATATGAAAGCTAATGGTGAAAAAATTTCGATGCTTACGGCATACGATTTCACAATGGCAAAAATTGTTGATAGCGCTGGAATCGATGTGATTCTTGTAGGTGATTCTGCTTCAAATGTAATGGCGGGTCATGAAACTACTTTGCCAATCACTTTAGACCAAATGATTTATCATGCCTCTTCTGTTGTTAGAGCAATTGAAAGAGCATTAGTTGTTGTGGATTTACCTTTTGGAAGTTACCAGTCAGATCCTAAAGAAGCATTGCGCTCTTCTATTCGAATTATGAAAGAAAGTGGCGGACACGCAGTTAAATTAGAAGGTGGAAAAGAAATAAAAGATTCCATTAAAAAAATATTAAACGCAGGAATTCCAGTAATGGGACATTTGGGATTAACCCCACAATCGATATATAAATTTGGGACCTACACGGTTAGAGCTAAAGAAGAAGAAGAAGCCGATAAACTTCTTGAAGATGCTAAATTGCTTGAAAGTTTAGGCTGTTTTGCTTTAGTATTAGAAAAAATTCCAGCTCACTTAGCAGAGAAAGTAGCTAAAAGCATTTCGATTCCAGTAATAGGAATAGGTGCTGGTGGTGGCGTGGACGGTCAAGTTCTTGTTATTCACGATATGCTAGGAATGAACAACGAATTTAGTCCGCGTTTCTTGAGAAGATATATGAATTTATACGATGATATGACTAAAGCTATAGGTGAATATGTGGCAGATGTTAAATCAAGTGACTTCCCAAATTCTAATGAACAATATTAAAACTCTTTCCTTTTTCCAAGGGTAAGTTCTATGAAAATACTATCTAATAAATCAAATCTCCAAGTGCTACACGAGGATAATCACCTAATTGTGGTTAACAAGCGTGTGGGTGACATTGTTCAAGGCGATAAAACGGGTGACAAACCATTATCTGATGTGGTTAAAGAATACATCAAAGACAAATACAATAAACCTGGCGAAGTCTTTTTAGGAGTTGTACATCGCTTAGATCGTCCAACAACAGGAATTGTAGTTTTTGCTCGAACTAGCAAAGCTTTAACTAGAATGAATGAGCTATTTAGCAATAGAGAAACTCAAAAAACGTATTGGTGCGTTGTCAAAAATAAACCTCCTTTATCGCACGATAAATTAGTGCACTATTTAAAACGAAACGAGAAAAATAATAGTTCAAAAGCGCATCTAAAAGAAGTACCCGATAGTAAGTTAGCCAGTTTAGATTACACTATAATTAAAGAACTCAATAACTATTTTGCTTTAGAAATTAATTTACATACGGGAAGACATCATCAAATACGAGCGCAACTTTCAGCAATAGGTTGTTCTATAAAAGGAGATTTAAAGTATGGTTTTGATCGAAGTAATCCAGATGGCGGAATCCATTTACATGCGAGGAAACTAGTATTTATTCACCCTGTAACCAAAGAAAACATTGCTATCATTGCTCCCACTCCAGACGATGTGATTTGGAATGCAATATAAAAATTTTTAATTTCTACACCACTACTGTAACAAAAATAACACTTTACATACTTACTACTAGCAAAACAGGACTAATCAATCCTGTTTTTTTTATTTTATTCGGTGTTGAAAGTAGGATTAAAATAATATTATGTATTTTTAAAATTAAAATTATCCTATGAACCATAGAACCGACATAAACTACAGAAAAGAATCACTTAAAAAATTATTACACGTCATCACTAAAAATGAAGACGCGATTATAAAAGCATTGTACGATGATTTTAAAAAGCCAGCTTTTGAGGCTGTTTTAACAGAAACGAACTATGTTATTAGTGATTTAAAAGAAACTATAAAAAATATTAGTTCTTGGGCAAAGCCAAAGAAAGTTTGGGGATCGTTATTGAATTTCCCTTCTTCTGATTTTATTTACAGCGAACCTTATGGCAACGTCCTTATTCTTTCACCTTGGAATTATCCTTTTCAATTAGCATTATGTCCACTCGTTGCGGCAGTTGCTGCTGGAAATAAAGTTACGTTAAAACCATCTGAACTTACACCTAATACTTCAGCCATAATTTCAAAAATTATAAGCGAAACATTCCCTGTTAAAGATGTTGTTGTAATAACAGGAGATGCTACTATAGCAGCAGATTTATTAAAAAAGCGATGGGATTACATCTTTTTTACGGGAAGTGTGGGCGTTGGGAAAATAGTTGCGAAAGCAGCTGCAGAAAATCTAACACCAGTTACTTTAGAATTGGGAGGTAAAAGTCCTTGCATCGTTGATGAAACTGCAAATTTAGAACTAAGCGCACGAAGAATTGTTTGGGGTAAAATAATAAATGCAGGACAAACTTGTGTTGCTCCTGACTATATTTTAGTTCACCATAAAATGAAAGATGCTTTTGTCAAATTTCTGATTCAGGAAATACAAAAAGCTCTTGGACCCAATCCAGAGGAATCACCAGATTATGCCAGAATAATTAATTTAAAAAATTGGGAACGCCAATTAAGTTTGCTCGAGGGACAAAAAATTCTCTTTGGAGGAGAATCAAATAAGGATTCATTATACCTCGCTCCTACACTACTTGATAATCCTAGCATGGATAGTTTAGTGATGAAAGAGGAAATTTTTGGACCTGTACTTCCCATCCTTTCTTATGAGTCTGAAAATGACATCGAAAAGATTATCTCTAGTTTTGATAAGCCACTATCGCTGTATTTATTCTCTGAAAACAAATCATTTATTGATGAAGTTCTAAAGAAATATTCTTTTGGAGGAGGCTGCATAAATGATACAGTAATGCATTTAGTCAACAATCGTTTACCTTTTGGAGGTGTTGGAAATTCCGGAATGGGCGCCTATCATGGAAAATTAAGCTTCGAAATATTTTCTCATCAAAAGTCTATCGTAAAAAGAGGAACTTGGCTAGATGTGCCATTACGTTATGCTCCTTACAATGATAAACTGAAAACAATACGACAGTTATTAAAATGGATTTAAGAATTAAAAATTAACAAATCTTAAATAATCCATGCTTTACTTTAGTATAAGTAAAATTAAAACCAGTGAGTCACTGTAAAATATTGAACCAAAAATCTTACAGGTACTCACAGGTTAATTTGATTGAATGTTAATTAAAAAAAATATTACATTTACCACCGATTAAAAAAAACTAGCTAAACCAAAAGAGATTGACAAGCAGGAATTTTTATAATATTGAAAATATCTAAATAATAATAAATAACCACCTAATTAATACCAAACCAAATGAACAACAGCATACAAAATCGCATAGAGACAATAAGAAGAGAAGGATATGATTTAGATTTTGGTCGTGTCTTTGAGCACGCTTTCAAAAACTATAAAAAAATTGCTTTATATGGAGGATTAGTACTATTTGTATTTTTCGTTGTTATCAGCATAGCGATATTTGGAGTTGTAATTGCTAGTTTTGGTGCTGCTGCAGTGATGGCCTTTCTTCAACCTGAAAATTTAAAAATAGAAAATTTTGATTTCAATTCGTTACTAATAGTTTCAACTGCTTCCATTGTATTAGGAGCATTACTTAGTCCGCTTACTGCTGGCTTAATAAAAATGGCATATTGCGCAGAGCACGATGAGGAATTCCATGTATCAACTATGTTCGAATTTTACAAAGCTCCTTATTTCAAAGAACTTTTCATAGCTACTTTTTTAGTTTCACTTGTAAGTAATGTGATTAGTTCTATAATTACGTACGCTCAAATACCAGTATTAAATTTTATTATTAGTGTTGCAATAGCATTATTTACAATTATCATGATTCCGCTTATTATTTTCGGAAAACTCAAAGCTGTTCAAGCAATTGAAGCAAGTGTGATAATCGTGTCTAAGCAGCCGTTAACAATTTTAGGATTACTAGTAGTTTGCGTAATAGCAGCAATGTTAGGATTTATCGGTTGTTGTATTGGTATATTTTTTACTTTGCCACTTTTGTATTCTCTATACTACGCAATTTATAACGAGATCATTGGATTTGACAATGAAAATAAAGTTGACGTAATTCTTTAGTAAAATAGTGTAATAAAAAACTAAGTTTGATTTTAGATTATACTTAGTTTTTTATTTAAATTTATTCCTTAAATTGAACGAAATTAGAATCCCAAATTTAGTTTTAAAATCAATTATTTTAATTTATGGTATTCTACTATAGCCATTTATATATTTCGGTGGAAGAATTAATTTTCTCTATTATACCTAATTCAGGTATAGGAAGCGCTTTATTTAAAATTGCTATTCCTATATTATTTATCACGTTAGTGTATCGCATTTATAAGATTAGAACTGGATTAAAAAGTAATTTATTAGAAAAAACAAATAGAGCTTACACAAAAAAGAAGGAATATCAAATCTATCTTTTCTTTCTAGGTCTGATGTTGCTAATAATTGAAATTATTTTTGAATCCCTAAAATTAAGACCAGAGAGCCTACTTTTTCTCAACTCTATTATCGGTTTTACTCTAATATTAATTTATTACATCAGTACTAAATCAGCATTAGTTTTTAAACACATACAAAAAATTTTTACTGTATGCTTTCTACTTTATTTCGGGTCTATTTCTAGAAACGTAGTTGTTCATACTTTTGACATCATTCCCATTGTCGCATTTCCAGTAACCTTTTTCTTCGCTTATTATGCTCTTAAATCCATACGATTATATTGGAGTTTTGTAGCATCTGTCTATGTTTTCTTGTGGCTTATTTATATTTTAAACCTAGTCGAATTAAGAGTAATTATTGTATTACTAATCAATGTTTTAGTTATTACGCTAATCAATTACATCCATTTTACATTATGGGTGAATCGAAACAATGAATCGAAATTCAATAACCAAATCATAAATAAAGGAAATTCGCTTATACTGGCAACAAATCAAAAAGGAGAAGTCGTCTTCTGCAGTGAAAATGTAACTTCAATTTTAGGATATACTGTCGAAGAAATTTTGGGTTACGGCTATTGGAAAATTTCGGGAGAAAATGACTTTGATGTCGATTATTATAATAAGAAATTTAAGGATGATCGAATATTCATTCGAAAAATAAAATGTAAAAACGGTCTTTATAAATATATTCAATGGGACGACAAGCGATTTTCAGAAGATTTGCTTGTTGGTATAGGTCAAGACGTAACAAAAGAAATCCAAATCCAAAATCAATATAAAGATTTAGTTCAAAATGCTATAGATCTCATTTATGAAGTAGATTGCGACGGTTACTTTACTTTTGTAAATGAATATACTTTGAAATCACTGGGTTATGTGGATGATGAAATCTTAAATAAAAACTATACTGATTTTATTAAAGAAGAATATATGGATCGAATTATGAATTTTTTCCAACAGCCATTAGAGAATCAAGAATTTTTTCCAACAATTGAATTTCCGATTTTAAAAAAGGACGGTAGTTACTTGTGGATTTCCCAAAAAGTTATTGTTCGAAAAAATGATGTGGGCGAAATAGTCGGTTATTCTGGTATTGCTAGAGATATTTCAAAATACAAAGCAATTGATACAGCGCAAAAAATTCGTCACGAAAAAATAGAAAATTACAATGAATCAATAAAAAGAATATCATCGACTAATTATAGTATATACCACGATTTAGAGCTCAGTTTAAGACAAATCACTGAAACTGCAGCAAAAGTTACAAATTGTAGTAGAGTTGGATACTGGAGATACACCGGCAAAAGTATTATTTGTGAAAACTTATATACTCTATCAACGAACAGTTACACTAAAGGCGAAGAGTTGGCTAAAAAGAATTATCCAATCTATTTTGAAGCCATTAAGAAAAACTCTGTCATCAGTGCTAAAGATGTTTTTAATAATTATGAGTTTTCAGAATTTACTGATGATTATTTCAGCACTAATAATATAAAATCTCAACTAGATATTCCCATTTTCATCAATGGAAATTTAACGGGTGTTTTAGCTTTCGAAAATGCCGAAAACACAAGAGATTGGGACAATGAAGATATTATTTTTGCTAGGAGTATCGCAGATTTGATTTCGCTGACTGTTATCTCTCAGAGTCGTTATGAAGCAGAGAAAAAATTGCAATATAAAAGTGAATTGTTGTCCGCAATGACTTTATGTACTGAGAAGTTTCTAAACAGTAATGATATTCACGACATATTTTCTGATGTACTGATTATCATGGGAAAAGCGACAAATTCTCATCGTGCGTATTACTATGAAAACAATGGTGAAGAAAAAACTATAAGTCAGAAATACCGATGGATTAGTGAAAACGATACGTTAACAGAGAATAATACTGGTCTACAAAATATATCCTATAATTATTTTGAAGAACTTTTAACACCATTATTGAATAATAAGAGATTTGAAGTAATAATTTCAAAAATTGAGAACGAATCGCTGCGAAAAAAATTAGAAAATCTTGAAGTGGTTTCTATAATTCTTTTTCCAATTTTTATCAAAAATAAATTTCACGGCTTTTTAGGATTTGATAATACGCAAGAAGAAAAAATTTGGACCGAAGACGAAGTAAACATTCTACAAACATTAGCGCGTAATATTGCTTCGTCTATCGATAGAATTACAAATGAAACTGCAATTTACGAGAGTGAAGAAAAATTCAGACTGCTAGCAAATAATATTCCCGGAACCGTTTATCTTTCCAATTACGATGCTAACAATACTAAGATTTACATCAATGACAAAATTGAAAAACTAACCGGTTATCCAAAATCTGTTTTTCTAAGTAACGAAATTTCATTTATTGATCTAATTTATCCAGAAGATAAGTTGCTTACAATTGAAGCTCAAAAAACTGCAATTGAAAATAGAACTCCAATACATTTAACGTATCGAATTGTTCATAAAGATAAAAGTATAATTTGGGTCGAAGAGTTTGGTGACACTATTTACAAAGACGGTAAAATCGCATTTCTAGAAGGTATTTTTATTGACATTACTGAAAGAAAAATCGCTGAAACCATTGTAAAAGAAAAAGAATTAGCAGAAGCTGCTAATAAATCTAAATCGGAATTTCTTGCTAACATGAGTCACGAGATTAGAACTCCGCTTAATGGAATTATTGGATTCACTGATTTGCTGATGAAAACTGATCTTGAAAAAATTCAAGAAAAGTATATGACTACGATAAATCAATCAGCACATTCGTTACTGGATATTATCAACGATATTTTGGACTTTTCGAAAATTGAAGCGGGAAAACTAGATTTATACATTGAGAAACATAATATCAGAGACCTTTTAACTCAAGTTATCGACTTAATACTATACGAATCCTCTCAGAAAAATTTAAATTTAAAGCTAAATATTTCTGATGATATCCCGAAATACTTTTGGATTGATAGCGTTCGATTAAAGCAAATTTTAATTAATCTTTTAGCAAATGCTGTTAAGTTTACTGAAATAGGTTGGATCAAATTAGAAGTATCCGTAATTGAACGTACTACTGATACAACTGAAACCATTCGATTTGCCGTAATTGATACAGGAATGGGAATTGTTGAAGAGAATAAAAAGAAGATATTTAAAGCATTTTCACAGGAAGACAGTTCGACAACAAGAAAATTTGGAGGAACAGGATTAGGATTAACAATTTCGAACCAACTATTAGGTTTAATGAATAGTCAGTTAGAACTAACAAGTACAGTAGGAATGGGAAGTACATTTTATTTTGACATAGCGCTTGAAACTAGTAATAAAAATACAGATGATGATAGCACACAGAATGATACTGTAGAGATTATCGAAAAAGAGCTTTGTGATATCAGCGAATTAACTAAAGAAGTTAAAGTTTTAATTGTTGAAGATAATAAAGTAAACATGTTGTTGCTAAAGACCATTATAAAAAATCTACCAATAAAAACTACTATTAGCACTGCTGTTAATGGAGAAGAAGCGGTAACACAATTTGAAGAAGTAGTTCCAGATATAATATTTATGGACATACAAATGCCAGTAATGAATGGTTACGAAGCAACAAAAATCATCAGAGAAATGGTTTCCGGAAAAGAAGTTTCAATAATTGCCATAACTGCTGGAACAGAAAGAGAAGAGAAAGAAAAATGTTTACAAGCAGGAATGAATGACTACATTCCTAAACCAATAATCAAGGGAATCATCGAAGAAACTTTCGTGAAATGGGTAAAATAACGATTAAACAAAAACAAATTAATTCTATTAAATTGTGTAATTTTATAGGATTGCGAATAACTAAAATATAAAACAACAGCATATGAAATGGAGCGGCAGACGTAGTAGTGATAATTTTGAAGACCGAAGAGGAATGTCTTCTGGAGGAAAAACAATCGTAGGTGGTGGATTAATAGGAATTGTTATTTTACTACTCAACGTTTTTGGTGGTGAAAATGGTCAGATGGTCGGTAATATTTTAGAACAAACGCAAGGAAATCAAGGCGCACCAACAGAGCAAAGAGATTTAACTGCTAAGGAGAAAGAGGAAGGGAAATTTATAGAAGCAATATTAGTGGACACAGAAGACGTTTGGACAAAAATATTTCAAGAAAATAATCTAAATTATGAAAGACCTAATTTAGTACTATTTACAAGAAATGTAGAAACGGCATGTGGAAACGCAAGTTCTGACTCAGGTCCGTTTTATTGTCCTGGCGATCAAAAAGTCTATATGGATTTGGCTTTTTTTGATGAGTTAGAAACTAAATTTGGTGCAAAAGGAGGCGATTTTGCAACAGCGTACGTAATTGCTCACGAAATAGGACATCACGTTCAAACATTACTGGGAACTTCCTCTAAAATGAGAAAGATGCAGGAAGGAAAAAGTCAAGCTGAAGCAAATAAATTATCAGTCGCGCTGGAACTTCAAGCAGATTTCTACGCAGGTGTATGGACATATCACAACCAACAAATGAAAAACTTCTTAGAAGAAGGAGATATTGACGAAGCGCTTAGTGCAGCACACGCTGTGGGTGACGATGCTATTCAATCAAAAATACAAGGACGCATTGTTCCAGAATCTTTTACGCATGGAACTTCGGCTCAACGTAAAGCTTGGTTTATGAAAGGGTACAAGACAGGCGATATTACGCAAGGAGACACATTTGCAGAAATAAGATAATTTATTTTCATATTTAAAAAAAAATCAGGCCATCATACCTGATTTTTTTTTGCCAAGTTTTTTTTTACGTAAAGTTTAAAGCTTTTAAAAGTGTGGAAGTTCGTGATTTTAAAAATTAGAATGCTGTAGCCTAAGCGAGCAAAATTGTGCTTTATGCAAACAAAAAACACCAATAAAAAACACATCAAAAAATTAGCAGTATCTTTGCAGCAAATTAAGGAAGTAATAGAAATAATTATCATACTTCATAAACACCATTTATGTCATTTAGCTCATTAGGATTATCTGATGCTTTATTAAAAGCCATCAGCAAAAAAGGATACACAACACCTTCTCCAATACAACAAAAAGCAATTCCACCCATTTTAGAAGGAAAAGATGTTTTAGCATCAGCACAAACAGGAACAGGTAAAACTGCAGGTTTTACATTACCTATATTACAATTATTATCACAAGGACAACAATTGCGAAACAGACCAATTCGCGCGTTGATATTAACACCAACAAGAGAATTAGCGGCTCAGATATTAGCCAACATAAAAGAATACAGTACATTCTTAGATATGAAAAGTACTGTGATTTTTGGTGGTGTAAACCAAAATCCACAAGTTACACAACTGCGTCAAGGAGTTGATATTTTAGTAGCGACACCGGGAAGATTAATTGATTTACAAAATCAAGGTTTGATATCGCTTGCAAAAGTAGAAATTTTAGTATTAGATGAAGCGGATCGTATGCTAGACATGGGATTTCTGAGAGATATCGAGCGTATCTTAAAAGTGTTACCTGCTAAAAGACAAAACTTGTTATTCTCAGCTACTTTTTCTAGAGATATTAAGAAACTAGCAATGGGAATTTTAAATAATCCTGTACAAGTTGAAGCTACTCCAGAAAACACGACAGTTGACGCTATTATACAAAAAATATATCCTGTCGCTAAAGAGAAAAAAACAGAGTTAGTTATTAAACTTATTACAGAAGGAAACTGGAAACAGATTCTTGTTTTTACACGTACAAAACAAGGAGCAAACAAATTATGTGAAAGCATGATTGCTGCTGGTATTAAAGCTGCTGCGATTCACGGAAATAAAGGTCAAGGTGCAAGAACTAAAGCTTTAGCCGGTTTTAAAGATGGTAGTTTAACGGCATTAGTCGCGACTGATATTGCTGCGAGAGGTTTAGACATCCCCTTGTTACCGCACGTTGTAAATTTTGAATTGCCAAATATTCCAGAAGATTATGTTCACCGTATCGGTAGAACAGGAAGAGCTGGGGCTAGCGGAGAAGCAGTTTCGCTTTTTAGTCCAGATGAAACTGTTTTTTTAAGAGATATTGAAAAGTTAGTAGGATTGAGATTGCCTGTAGAACAAATTGCAGGTTTTGAGCCAGATCCTAATGCCTCAAAAGAACCAATCAAGCAAGGTCAAGGAAGACAACAACGCAATTCAACGCCGAGAACTCCTAAACCAACAAACACTTCAAAAACAGAGAATACTGCTAGAAGTAATAATAGTTTTGGTCCAAGAAGACCGAATGCTAATAACGAAAGAAGATTTAGTAAATAGATAATTAAAAGTTCAATCTTATAATAGAAGCCCACGTTTTAAACCGTGGGCTTTGTAGTTTAATGTGATAGTTAGGAAAGTGGCTAAGTACAAGAAATAAGTTGATAAAATTACATTTTGCTAGCATGAATGCTTCTTTCCTTGCATTGGCTAAAACGCTCAATTTATAATTGTATTAGTGTGATTGCTTCGTTCCTCGCAATGACTTTAACCCAACCAACCATCACGATCTAAACTTCTGTATTGAATCGCTTCAGCTATATGACTTGAGATTACTGTTGGCGCAGCATCGAGGTCAGCAATCGTTCTTGCTACCTTTAAAATTCTATCATAAGCCCTTGCGGAGAGATTGAGTCGTTCCATTGCTGTTTTCAATAATTGTTTTGACACATCATCAAGAGCGCAATATTCCCTGATATGTTTTGTATTCATTTGAGCGTTGTAATGAATGTGATCCATTTGTTCGAAGCGGGCCGTTTGGATTTCTCTAGCAGCAGTCACTCGCTCTCGAATAGAAACACTACTTTCTGCTTTCTGGTCATCAGATAATTTTTCGAAAGGAACTGGCGTTACTTCAATATGAATATCAATTCTATCTAATAAAGGTCCAGAAATTTTACTCAAATACCGTTGCATTTCATGAGGCGAAGAAGTTTGCGGAGAATCAGGATCATTAAAAAAACCACTTGGACTTGGATTCATACTCGCAACCAACATGAAAGAAGAAGGATAAGTTACTGTAAATTTAGCTCGTGAGATCGTTACTTCTCGATCTTCTAATGGTTGTCGCATTACTTCCAGAACATCCCTTTTAAATTCAGGTAGTTCATCTAAAAATAAAACGCCGTTATGAGCCATCGAAATTTCTCCGGGTTGAGGATAGCTACCTCCTCCAACTAATGCTACATTTGAAATCGTGTGATGTGGACTTCTAAAAGGTCGTTGATTCATCAATCCTACTTCTTTTAACTTGCCCGCAACACTATGTATTTTTGTTGTTTCTAAAGCCTCTCGTAAAGTCATCGGTGGTAAAATACTTGGCAATCGTTTAGCCAACATCGTTTTTCCAGCTCCGGGTGGACCAATTAAAATAATGTTATGTCCTCCTGCTGCCGCAATTTCCATACAGCGTTTAATACTTTCCTGTCCTTTCACATCCGAGAAATCAAATTCAGGAAAATCTAAAGTCTTGTAAAACTCCGCGCGCGTATCTATTGTTGTGGGTTCAATATTTCCTTTTCCTTCTAAAAAGTTAATTACCTCTTGCACATTTTCTATACCGTAAACATCAAGACCAGCGACTATAGCTGCTTCTTTTACATTTTGCTTTGGAAGAAAAAAACCTTTAAAACCTTCTTCTTTGGCTTTTATAGCAATGGGTAAAGCGCCACGTATAGGCTGTAAACTTCCATCAAGTGAAAGTTCGCCCATAATTATATATTTGTCAACTTCATCGGCTTTAATTTGTCCAGATGCAACTAGAATTCCAATTGTTAAGGTTAAGTCGTAGGCAGATCCTTCTTTTCGTAAATCGGCAGGAGCCATATTTATGGTAATTTTTTTTCCAGGCATGGCGTAGCCATTATTTTTAAGCGCAGCCGCAATTCGGTAACTACTTTCTTTAATTGCATTATCTGGCAAGCCAACTAAATGATAACCAATTCCTTTGTCGATATTTACCTCTACTGTGATTGTCGTAGCTTCTACTCCAAAAACTGCACTTCCAAAAACTTTTATTAGCATCTTTTTTTATTTGTAGCTAAAATTAGATAAAAAAAATCTACTAATTAAGACTAATTGGTCAAAATTTAAAAAATCTAAATCATTGGAAAACAAATGAATAAATTTGGGACGATAAAAAATCAATTTTCAAGCATTTTCATAAAAAACACAGCCTAATCGCTATAAAAAATACATTATGTAAATTTTTAAACAAATATTTAAAACAATTCTAAAATAAAATTGCTTAAACATTAACATTTTAATACTTTTAGAACTTAATTACAAGACCATATTATGAAAAAAAACCTACTCCTACTGATTTTCAGTTTTTTAGCCGTACAACTCTACGCGCAGGAATACTTTCCCAATAATGAAAGTGTACCAAATAAAACAATGAATTTTACCGCTTTTACAAATGCTAAAATTTATGTTACTCCAACACAAATTATTGAAAAAGGTACTTTGCTAGTACAAAACGGTAAAGTGATTGCAACTGGAACTAATGTAACTATTCCAAAAAATAGTACTACAATAGATCTTGCTGGAAAATCGATATATCCATCATTTATCGATATGTACACCTCTTTCGGAATTGAAAAACCAAAAAGAAATACAGATAGAACTCCACTTTATGACACTAAAAGAATTGGATATTACTGGAATGAAAGTATTCGCTCAGAAGTTAACGCCTACGAAAGCTTTTCTTATGATCAAGCGAAAGCTGAGGAATTGTTAAAAGCAGGTTTTGGAGTTGTAGGAACGCACGTAGTTGACGGAATTGCGCGCGGCTCTGGAACTTTAATTGCATTGAACAACTTTGATAAAAGCAGTCAACTTATTGCTGATAAAGTGACAAATCATTTTGGCTTTACTAAAAGTGTTACCACAAATCAGGCTTATCCAAGTTCTCTTATGGGAATGATGGCATTGTTGCGCCAGATGTACCATGATTTAGACTGGTATAAAAAAGGTAATGCAGCAAATAAAGATTTATCACTAGAAGCACTATCGAACAATGAAAAACTAGTTCAAATTTTTGCATCAGAAGACAAACTCAATAGTTTGAGAGCTGCAAAAATTGCAAAGGAATTTGGTTTAAATTATGTTCTAAAAGGAAATGGAAATGAATTTGAAAGAATTCAAGAAATAAAAAAAACAAATTCTAAATTCATAATTCCAATTGATTTTCCAGCTGCTTATGATGTTGCTGACCCAAATCAAGCAGACCAAATGGAGCTAAAAGACTTGCGTTTCTGGAACCAAGCGCCGACCAACTTAAAAGTATTATCAGAAAACGGAATCGTATTCGCATTGACGACTGATAAATTAAAGAAAATGGATGATTTTAGACCAAATCTTTTAAAAGCAATAAAATATGGCTTTGACAAAACAAAAGCACTTGAGGCATTAACTACTATTCCTGCTGCACTCCTAGGGAAAAGTAATGAAATAGGAACTTTAAAAACTGGTAGCTTAGCTAATTTTGTAATTACTTCTGGCGAAATATTCGACGAAAAAACTACACTATATGAAAACTGGGTGCAAGGAAACAAATATGTTGTAGCCGATATGACTGCAAAGGATATTCGTGGAAGTTATGATCTAACAATCAATAACGAAAAGTTTAAGTGGAAAATTGACGGTGAAGTTTCTGCGCCAAAATCTGAAATCACAACAGCTGATTCTAAAAAATTAAAGTCAAAACTATCAATTGCAAATAATTGGATTTCAACAATAGTAAAACCTAATGATACTACTAAAACTAGTTTCACAAGACTTATTGGATACATTGAAAACACACAAGATCTTTCTGGTAAAGCAGTTTTATTTAATGGTAGCGAAGTTAAATGGTCAGCTGTAAAAACGGCACCATTTACTAAAGCAATTGATTCTACTAAAGCAGAAAAGAATAATAAAGTAATGCCAATTACGTTCCCGAACGTAGCTTATGGTAACATGAAAAAGCCAGAAGCTGAAACTTTACTTTTCAAAAATGCGACGGTTTGGACCAATGAAAAAGAAGGAATTTTAGAAGAGACAGACGTTTTAATTAAAAATGGTAAAATCGCTTCAATTGGTAAAAACATTTCAGATGCTTCTGCAACAATAGTAAATGCAAAAGGAAAGCATTTAACAAGTGGAATTATTGATGAGCATTCACATATTGCTATTTCGAACGGAGTTAATGAAGGCGGACATAATTCAAGCGCGGAAGTAACTATCCAAGATGTAGTTAATTCTGAAGACATTAATATCTATAGAGATTTAGCTGGTGGAGTTACAATTTCGCAATTATTACATGGTTCGGCAAATCCTATTGGAGGACGATCTGCAATTGTAAAATGGAAATGGGGCGCTTCAGCAGATGAAATGCTATACAAAGATCAGCCAGGATTTATCAAGTTTGCTTTAGGTGAAAATGTAAAACAAGCTAACTGGGGAATTACTAATCCTACTCGCTTTCCACAAACAAGAATGGGAGTTGAACAAGTATTTGCTGATTATTTTCAACGCGCTAAGGAATATGATTTAGCTTGGAAAAAATACAATTCTAGCGGTAAAAAAGGAAAGGAAAAAGCACCAAGAGTTGATTTAGAATTACAAACATTAGCAGAAATCTTGAATAGTGAGCGTTTTATCTCTTGTCACTCTTACGTTCAATCTGAAATTTTAATGTTAATGAACGTTGCAGATAAATTTAACTTTAAGGTAAATACATTTACTCACATATTAGAAGGTTATAAAGTAGCTGATAAAATGAAACAGCATGGTGTAGGAGCTTCTACTTTCTCTGACTGGTGGGCTTATAAATTTGAAGTAAATGATGCAATACCTTTTAATGGACCTATTATGCACAATGCTGGAATTGTAGTTGCTTACAACTCTGATGATGCTGAAATGTCAAGGAGATTGAATCAAGAAGCTGCTAAAGCAGTAAAATATGGTAATGTATCTGAAGAAGAAGCTTGGAAATTCGTAACATTAAATCCAGCAAAATTACTGCATATTGATAATAAGGTAGGAAGTGTAAAAGTGGGTAAAGATGCTGATATAGTTTTATGGAATACAAATCCTTTATCAATTTACGCAAAAGCTGAAAAAACGATTATCGAGGGCGTTGTTTATTATGATAGCAAGAAAGATGAGGAAAATAGAGTAGCTATTGCAAAAGAAAGAAATGAATTAATTGGACAATTACTTCAAGAAAAGAATAAAGGAATGATCATGCAGCAGCCAAAGAAAACAGAGAAGGTTGAATATCACTGTGACACAATGGAGGAATAAATCAAATTAGAATTTTGTGTCATGAAAAAACACATAGTGGTTTTTACTACTATAAATTTGATCGTTATTACATTCTAAATTTCAAAAGAAGTGCTTTTAAATAATTAAAGCAATTTTAAAAAACAAACATGATGAATAAAAAAATATATCTCTTACTATTAGTCTTTGGCGCATCGATAGTGACCAATGCACAACAAATACCCGCTGCTAAACAATCTAAATCTATACTGATTCTCAATGCAACCGCGCATTTAGGAAACGGTCAAATTATAGAAAACAGCGCTATAGGATTTGTGGATGGAAAAATAAATTTAGTAGCTGACGCTAGCGTAATTCGTTTAGCTAAGGATGCTTATGACATAACAATTGAAGCCGGTGGAAAACATGTCTATCCAGGATTTATAGCTCCTAATTCTACTTTAGGTTTGGTTGAAATAGACGCTGTAAAATCATCTAACGACGAAGGCGAAATTGGAATGATGAAACCTCATGTACGTAGTATAATCGCTTACACTGCCGATTCTAAAGTAATTGAGACAGTTAGACCAAACGGAATTTTAATGGCGCAAATAACGCCTCGTGGTGGTAGAATTGCGGGAACTTCTTCAATCGTTCAATTAGATGCATGGCATTGGAATGATGCTATCATAAAAGAGAATGATGGTATTCATGTGAACTTTCCATCTACTTTTAGAAGAAGCGGTTCATGGTTTGAACCAGGAGGAATAGAAGCAAACAAAGAATACTCGAAGCAAATCTCAGAATTAGCTGCTTTTTTAACAAGCGCTAAAGCCTATTTAGGAGCTTCTTCAAAAGATAGAAATTTAGTTTTAGAATCTACTAAAGGTTTATTTGATGGTACTCAGACTTTATATATCAATGCCAATGAAGAAAAGCAAATTACAGACGCTGTTCAATTTGCAAAAGAGAATGATATTAAAAAGATGGTAATTGTAGGTGGCTACGAAGCACACAAAACGGCAGAATTATTACAAAAAAATAATGTTGGAGTTTTACTGCGACGTGTTCATGACATGCCTTTGAACGAAGATCATGATATTGATTTACCATACAAAGCGGCCAAATTATTAACTGATAAAGGCGTTTTAGTAGGTTTAGAAAATAGTGGTTCTCATGAGAGAATGAATACTAGAAACTTACCATTTTTAGCGGGTACTTGTGCTGCTTACGGCATGGAAAAAGAAGAAGCTTTAAAATTAATAACTTCAAATACTGCAAAAATCTTAGGAATTGATGCGCAATGTGGTACCTTAGAGCAAGGAAAAGACGCAACGCTTTTCATATCAGAAGGAGATGCGCTAGACATGCGTACAAATAAATTGACTAATGCTTTTATTCAAGGTAGAATGATCAGTTTAGAAACGCATCAAACAAAACTGAATGATAAGTACAAAGCGAAGTATAATCAAAAATAAAAATATCACATGGGACTATTTAATGCCATATTAGGGAACGCATCAGAGGTTAATACTCAAAATGTTGCTAGCGAATTTGAACCACTCCTTATAGATGGAGAAATTATTGAAAAGGCTTATAAGCTAATTAGAGATATGTTTATCTTTACAAATAAAAGATTAATTCTGGCTGAAAAGCAGTTGGTGGGCACTAAAGTAGAATACATGTCTATTCCCTACTCGAGCATTAAGAAATTTTCGAAAGAGAGTGCAGGAATTTTAGATATGGATGCTGAGCTAAAAATTTGGCTGAACCATGACAATGCTCCAATTGTGAAACAATTCGGAAAAAGTGGTAATAACATTAACGAAGTATACCAGATTTTAAGTCAACATACTTTAAAGTAAAAAAGGCCTAAAATCCATAACAAAAAAAGCACCAACTGTAATTATTACAATTGGTGCTTTTTGATTAGAACAAACTCTAGTTTACTTTAAAACTGTAAATTCAATTTTTGAATCGTTGTATATTCTGTGCGTTTGTTTTTTGAAATCCTCTGGTTTAGCATAAAAAATATTTTCGACGAAAGTCTGTGGATTTAAATCTATCAATGGAAACCAAGTACTTTGAACTTGAATCTGGATTTTATGACCTTTTTTGAAAGTGTGAAATACATCTTGTAATTTCACGTTAACTTCAGTTTTTTCATTTGGAACAAATGCTTCCGGTTTTATAAAACTATTTCTAAAACGACCTCTCATCACTTCACTTCTTACCATCATATGATAGTTGCTCATTTTTAAATAGGGACTAACCTCTTTAGTTTCTGGTTCATCATTTGGAAAAACATCTATAACTTTCACAATCCAGTCGGCATCTGTTCCCGTAGTTGAAACTTGAAGCTTTGCTAAAATCGAACCTGCTAAAGTTGTATCATCTGTTAAAACATCAGTTTCAAAAACGATTACATCAGGACGTCTGGCAGCAAATCGTTGATCATCTGTCATGTATTTTCGTGGGGTCATTCCTTGTTGCTTAATGTCCTCTGAATACGGCACCGGTTTCTTTGGATCACTTACAAATTCTTCAAACGAGATGTTTCGCTTTGCCATTGTAGTCAATTGATTTTCTTGCAAAAAGAAATCTTGCTTCACACTATTTTTTGGAGGCCAAGCATCGTAGGTTTTCCATTCTTTCGAACCAGAGTCAAAAACATAAGCTTCAGGTAATTTATTTTCTCCCTTACCATTATTTTTCAAGAAATGACGAAAGAAATTAGCTTCTATGTTTTTTTGATAAAAATTAGAAATACTATCACCAAAATTAATATTACCTATAACCTGTTTAGCTGAATTTCTTGCCCAATCTCCGTGACTCCATGGACCCATCACTAACGTATTGTAATTCTTGCTTGTTTTTTCGATTGTTGAATAAGTATTTAGTGGACCGTATAAATCTTCGGCATCAAACCAACCTCCTACGGTCATGACAGCTGGTTTTATATTTTTTAAATGTTGAAGAATTCCGCGTTTCTGCCAAAAATCATCATAACTAGAATGATCTTTTAGCTGTTGCCAAAATTCATTGTCTTTCCCATAAAACTTATCTAAATTTGATAATGGACCAGCATCTAAAAAGAATTGGTAATCATCATTAGTTCCTATTTCTGGAAACTTGAACCAAGATTCAGTTGTACGCTTAGTTTTTTGAGGACCAAACAAAGGTGTAACTTTCCAATAACTCAATAAATAAGCACCATTGTGATGAAAATCATCAAAAAAGAAATCTGAAATAGATGCTTGAGGCGAAACAGCTTTCAATGCTGGATGATTACTCAATAAGGAATACGTCGCATAGAAACCAGGATAAGAAATTCCCCAAGTCCCAACATTACCATTATTATTTGCTACATTTTTAACGAGCCAATCAATAGTATCATAAGTATCTGACGCTTCATCAATTTCGTTTTTACCTTTTTTACTTGGAATAAAGCCACGCATGTTATCATATAATCCATCACTCATGTATCTTCCTCGCACATCTTGATATACGACAATGTAACCTTCTTTCATCATTGTTTCACTAGGCGATATGCCTCTTTTTAACCGCCCTTCTCCATAAGGACCAGAGTTGTAAGGCGTTCTTTGCATAATGATAGGATACTTTTTGCTAACATCTTTCGGAGAGTAAATAGCACTAAATAGTTCAACACCATCACGCATCTTGATGTGCACTTCTTTTTTAGTGTAATTATCCGCGACGTAATTGCTTGTACTGTTTTGAGCAAAAACAAATACACCAAAAAACAATAGGCTAAGACTTAGTAGTTTTTTCATAAATTCTGTTTCAATTAATATAGAGTTTAAAGGTAAAAAATATCAGCGAAATTGAAAATTATAGCACCTTATTTCTTTAACAATGATGGATTTAGTTTTGGATTAATATGATCAAACATTCTAATAAAATGATTTTAACTTTATTCAATAATAAAATACTAATTACATATTTATAAGTGTCAAATGTTGGCAAACACTTTACGATCTTTCTCTAATTCGGCCGTAACTAAAAGACTCGATAAAGAATCTTCTTCAACTAAATTAATTTATCACTTACTAGAGAAATTTGAAACAAAACTTTGCAGAAAAGTCAGAAAACAAACTAAAATCTGGGTTTTATAGCTCTTTTTCCTTCATTTTAGCTTATCTTTGTAAAATACCAAGTTATGTTTTGTTGTTTTCGAATGCTCATTTAGCATAAATAAAATACAAAACTAAGATTGCTTATTTCGGAATAGTCTCTGAAAAAAAACATCTTTCAATTTGCAGTCACTGCATCTTTTGCCTTTGGAAAAATTCCATATTCAGGCTAATTAATAATCACTAATAAGTAGCATAAATCAATTTTCTCACGAGAAGATGATTGATCATTTGCATCTAATTAAAAAGTAAAATACGCAATAAAATGGAATTCAAACAAATCAACGATACCACCGGAGAAGACGTCATTTATACAAACCCAATAATCGCACTCTTTTTATATGCACATTTAGAGCAGTACGGAGATACAGTTGAAGATATAAAAAAATGTATAGACTATGTTATGAATCCTAGCAAGGGAGGAAATATCATTGTGGGAATCGACGATCAAAAGATTGTAGGTGTTGTAATCTTAAATAATACAGGAATGAAAGATTTTATACCTGAGAACATTTTAGTTTATATCGCTGTAGATAATACGCAACGTGGAAAAGGGTATGGGAAAAAATTAATGGAAAAGGCAATTTCTATTGCTGAGGGGAATATCGCATTACATGTGGAACCCGATAATCCAGCTAAAAAACTATACGAAAAATTAGGTTTTACTAATAAATACCTAGAAATGCGTCTCATCAAATAAATCCATATGGAAAATTTAAACGCACTTACAATTTTACGCAAAGAGTTACATCAACATCCTGAAGTTTCAGGAAACGAATTTACTACAGCGCAGCGTATTTTTTCTTTCTTAGAAAATTATCCACCAGATGACATATTAACTGAAGTAGGAACTACTGGAATTTTAGCAACTTATAAGGGTAAAAACGCAGGAAAAACGGTGCTTTTTAGATGTGAACTAGATGCATTACCTATTGATGAGATAAACACATTTCAGCATAAATCAATCTTTAAAGGAGTTTCTCATAAATGCGGCCACGATGGTCACATGGCAGTTTTATGTGCATTAGCACAAAAACTGCATAAAGACAGACCGGAATTTGGCAACGTTATTTTATTGTTTCAACCTGCTGAAGAAGACGGTAGTGGTGCAAAAAAAGTATTGGAAGATAAACGTTTTCAAATTTTAAAACCTGATTATGTTTTTGCTCTCCATAATTTACCTGGTTATAAAATGCACCAAATCGTAGTTAAAGATCACGCATTTTCCTGTGCAGTAAATAGTATTATTATTATATTGAAAGGAAAAACAGCGCACGCAGGTGAACCTGAAAAAGGTGTTAATCCAGCCTTAGCAATCGCTGCTATTACGACTGCATTTAACGAATTGATTCAAAGTGATATTTCAAGTGAAAATTACTGTTTGATTACGCCGATTTATAGCAAATTAGGTAAAAAAGCATACGGTGTTTCTGCAGGTGCAGGAGAAATACATTTTACGGTACGAAGTGATAGTAATTTACGTATGGAAGAAATAGAAAACACTTTAGAAAAACTAGCTAAATCACTCGCTAAAAAACACCATTTAAAATGTAAAGTTAAATGGACTCAAAGTTTTAAGGCAAACACTAATAATAAAGAGGCTGTAGAACTAATCAGAGCCGCTGCAAATTATAATTCATTTGATTTGATCGAGAAGGAGCATCCTTTTACTTGGGGTGAAGATTTCGGTTTATTGACACAACATTATACTGGAGCGATGTTCGGACTTGGATCTGGAGTTGATACGCCTGCCCTACACAATCCTGATTACGATTTTCCAGATGAAATTACACAAACTGGAGTGTCAATGTTTTATCAAATCAGCAAACAAATTACAGATGCATACTAATTCAATAATAGAGCTGAGTGAAACAGCTTATCAAAAAAATGTCGACTTTTTAAAGAAAACTTTTGGAAAGAATGTCACCGTGTCCTCTGTTGTCAAAGGAAATGCATACGGTCACGGTATAGCCGAATTTACGACTATAGCTTTTAACTGTGGAATCAATCACTTCTCTGTTTTTGATGTTCAGGAAGCAAAAGCATTAAAAGAGGCATTGCAGGACAAAGTTACCATTATGGTTATGGGTTTAGTCACTGATCAAGATATGCAGTGGGTTATTGAAAACAATGTCGAATTTTTCGTTTTTGACAAAAGCCGACTCAACCAAGCCATAAAAATTTCAAAGAAAATAAATAAAAAAGCGGTCATCCATATCGAAGTGGAAACGGGAATGAACAGGACTGGCTTTGATAAAAAAGATTTAATTTCTGTTCTTTCGATCCTTAAAAAAGAGAAAGAACATCTATATCTAAAAGGACTTTGTACGCACTACGCGGGAGCCGAAAGCGTTGCTAATTATTACAGAGTTAGTAATCAAATAAAGAAATTTGAAGAAATATATGAAGTGTTTTGTAACAATGATTTGAAACCTGAGATTAAGCATTCTGCTTGTTCTGCTGCATCAATTATGTTTCCCGAAACAAGAATGGATTTAGTTCGAATAGGAATAATGCAATATGGAATGTGGCCAAGCCCAGAAGTATTTGTAACGTACTTACATTCTAAAAAAAATAAAATCGATCCTTTACATCGTGTTATCAGTTGGAAAAGCAACATCATGAGTGTGAAAAATGTAAAAATGGGTGACTTCATTGGTTATGGAACAAGTTTCATGGCTAAGCGTAATATGAAAATTGCTGTAATACCTATTGGGTACTGCCACGGTTACAGTCGGTCTTTAAGTAATCAAGGCCGCGTGCTCATACACGGACAGCGATGTACCGTCGTAGGATCAGTAAATATGAATATGATGACCGTCGATGTTACTGATGTTGATGTAGCAAAAAAAGAAGATGAAGTAGTATTAATTGGTACTCAAAAAACACTAGCAGTTTCGGTTGCTTCATTCAGTGATTTCAGTAACCAACTCAACTACGAATTATTAACACGGATTTCAACAGCAATTCCAAGAAAAATTAAAGAATAATGGCCTTTATAAAATTATACAGAAAAAAATTGGAAGAGAATTATGCCTTCTTAGACAATATTTTCAAATCAAGAAATATTGAATGGGGCGTTGTTTCCAAACTTTTATGTGGAAATAAAATATATTTAAAAGAAATAATAGCACTGGGCGTAAGAGAAATTCATGACTCAAGAGTCAGTAATTTAAGAAAAGTAAAAGCTTTAGACCCAGGAATACAAACAGTCTATATCAAACCACCAGCTAAAAGAAGTATAGAAAGTATTGTTAGATACGCTGACATCAGTTTTAATACTGAAATTTATACAATCCAACTCCTTTCAGATGAAGCGGTGAAGCAAAACAAAGTGCATAAAGTAATCATCATGATCGAAATGGGTGATTTACGTGAAGGTGTCATGGGCGAAGAACTAATAGCTTTTTACGGCACAATATTAAAAATGCCAAATATCGAAATTTCAGGTATTGGAACAAATTTAAATTGTTTAAGTGGCGTGATGCCAACTCAGGACAAACTGATTCAACTAAGTCTTTACAAGCAGTTAATCGAGGCGAAATTTAATATAAGCATTCCCTATGTTTCGGGTGGAACTTCAGTAGCAATTCCATTGATATTAAAAAATGCTCGTCCCATGGCTGTGAATCATTTTCGAATAGGAGAAGCACTATTTTTTGGAAAAGACTTGTTTACTGGAGACACGATTGAAGGAATGCATAATGATGTATTTAAATTATATGCTGAAATAATCGAAATAACAGAGAAGCCAAAAACACCAACTGGTGAATTAGGAGAAAATGTAGCTGGTAATTCTTTTTCGATGAACGATGTAGATGATTTAGGAGTTACTTCGTTGAGAGCAATATTAGACATTGGTCTATTAGACATGCAACCGCAATATATTGAATCTGATGACGCTGATATATCAATTGTTGATGCTAGTTCTGACATGTTAGTTATTGACATCTCTGAATCAAAAAAGAAATATAAGATTGGTGATTTAGTCGCTTTTAAAATAAGATATATGGGAGCATTATATCTCTTAAATTCTGATTATATTGAGAAAACTATTGAGTAGTTTTTTAAATAAGAGAGCTTGATTTTATTATTGTTTTTACTTTATGATTATCTACATCAATTAAAAAATTAATTTAGGATTTGAATTACTTAATAAAATTGAAAAATCATCAATCCAAATCATTAAACTTGAATAAATGAAAACATACACATTTGCCATTGTCGGTTGTGGAAAACTGGCTCATATTATTCTTGACGCCTCATTAAAAGGACTGCTGCCAAATTTTAAATTGGTTGGATGCTTCTCAAGATCTTTTGAAAAAGCAGTTGAAATTGCAAATAAAGTAGATCGTAGCGAAACCGGATATATTTGTAAACCCTGCCAAAGTTTTGAAGAAATTCAGCAACTTAAACCTGATTATATTGTCGAGACGGCTTCTCCAACCGCATTTCGTGAGATAGCGATTCCAGCTTTAAAAAATGGATCATCATTAGTTACTTTATCTATTGGGGCACTTGCTGATGCGGATTTCTACAAACTGGTTCAGGAAACTGCTTTAGAAAATAACACTCGTGTGCATTTAGCTTCAGGAGCTATTGGTGGTTTTGACGTGATGAGAACTGTTGCACTAATGGAAGATTGTGAGGTTACTTTTCGAACTGAAAAAGGCCCAAATTCTTTAAAAAATACAAGTGTTTATGATGATTCTTTGCAAACGGTGAAGCGCGAAGTGTTTACGGGAGATGCAAAAGAAGCTATCGCTCTTTTCCCAACGCGCGTTAATGTTGCGGTTGCTGCTTCATTAGCGTCAGTGGGCCCTGAAAACGTAAAAGTTTCTATAAACTCTGTGCCAGATTTTATAGGTGATGATCACCTTATCGAAATAAAGAGCGAACATATTCACGCCGTAATAGATATTTACAGCAAAAACGCGCAAATTGCAGGTTGGAGCGTTGTAAATACACTTCGGAACATTGTTTCACCTATTGCTTTTTAGAAAATGCAGTTAAATTAGCCAATACTTTTTCGCTTAAGCGTACAAATGCTTGTTGCGTTCTACCAGATGATATTTGCATACAATTGACATTTGTATATTTTAGTAAACTTTCAATTCCTAAAGCTCCTAATGTATCTGTGTAAACGAGATTATCATCCTGAATCCAACTTTCAAAAGCTGTCAAATCCCAAGCGGGAGAAAGTCCAGTATTGAATAAGATTTTGCTATTTCCCAAAGCTTTAAATTCAGCTTCATGCAATAAGACAGTATTTTTATTCAAACAACAAATGATAACTTCGTTTTCAGCCAGTAATTGTTGTAAAGGTAAAAAAGAATAGCCTTTCGTTTTAGCGTCTTCTTTTTCGCTGCGAGCGAAATAGGAGATTTCTGCACCAAAAAATCGAAGTGCATCAGCAACCATTCCTCCCGATTTTCCTAAACCTACAATACCCACTTTTAAGCCAGTAATTTCCCTTGGAACAATACTCCAAGCTTTCCTTGGTTTTCCGTCTGAGGTAGTTCCAAAACCATGTAAACAGCGTACTAATTCGCTGACTACATATTCAACAACACCTTCGTCTCCATAATCAAGTACACCTTTAACTGTAATACCTCGAGAATTAGCATAGTTAATGTCGACGTTAGCGCTTTCTGGCGTGTACAACGAGCAACACATTCCAATATACTTGAGATTCGGACATTGTTCTAAAATTTCTTTTCCCAATGTACTTCTAAAACTTAATAAAACCGCATCTGCATCACCAATTCGTGCGACAATTTCGGCTGAATCTGCAGGTTGGTTTTCATGCAAAATGACAATCTCTGCAAAAGATTCTAATTCTTTATTTGCCGAAGGGATCAACTCTAACGGCTCTATTCCAACAAGTTTCTTGAACATCATTATCATGTTTGTAAAATATAAATAAAATATAACTTTGGCTTATAAATACGCAGTTGTATTTACAATTCTTAGTGTATAAAAAAAAGGCCTATTCGGCCTTTTTAAAACGATCAATTCCTTCTCTTAACCATCCTTTATAAGATTCAATGTTTGAATTGTAGCTCTCTGGTTTATCAGAAAGCATATTACCATCCGTATCTAATATTATATAATAGGGTTGCGCATTGGCTTTAAATTTAGTGATTTGGAAATCACTCCATTTATTTCCTATACTTGTAATTTCTTTACCAGTTTCTTTAGAAACGTATTGTTCGTTTTTAGGTAAATCTTTTTTATCATCTACATATAACGAAATCAAAACTACCTCACCTTGTAAGATCTTAAGAATTTCAGTATCAGACCAAACGTAATCTTCCATTTTTCTACAGTTCACACAAGCAAAACCTGTAAAGTCAAGTAAGATCGGTTTGTTAATCGATTTTGCGTAAGCAACTCCTTTATCGTAATCGTCAAAAGCAACTAAGTCGTGAGGTCCTAAATGTGCTCCTTCTGGCAGCACTTGAGCTGTTGCAGCTGAACCTCCTTTTGAACCTCCCACTCCATAAGGACTTTCACTATAAGTCATTGGTGGTGGAAAACCTGAAATCACTTTTAATGGTGCTCCCCAAAGTCCTGGAATTAAATAAATAGTAAATGCTAAAACCACTAATCCAAATGATAATCTTCCTACAGATATATGTGGCATCGGACTATCGTGTGGCAATGTAATTTTTCCAAATAAATAGAACGCTAATGTTCCGAAAATCGCAATCCAAATCGCTAGAAAAACTTCTCTTTCTAAGAAATGCAATTGTAAAACTAAATCAGCATTCGATAAAAATTTGAAAGCTAAAGCTAATTCTAAAAATCCTAAAACTACTTTAACTGTATTCAACCATCCACCTGATTTAGGTAATGAGTTTAACCAACCTGGGAACATTGCAAATAACATAAATGGTAAGGCTAGAGCCAATGAGAATCCAAACATACCTACAATAGGTGCAATTCCACCTTTGGAAGCTGCTTCAACTAATAGTGTTCCTACAATAGGTCCTGTACATGAAAAAGATACAATTGCTAAAGCTAAAGCCATGAATAGAATTCCTATTATTCCTCCTCTATCTGCTTGACTATCTACTTTATTCGCCCATGAATTAGGCAACATAATTTCAAATGCGCCTAAGAACGAAGCAGCAAACGTTACTAAAATTATAAAGAAAATAACATTGAACCATACATTAGTAGACAACGCATTCAAAGCGTCAGCACCAAAAATCCAAGTTACTACAAGTCCTAAAATAAGATAAATCCCTATTATTGAAATTCCGTAAATAATGGCGTTACGAATTCCTTTCGCTTTTGTTTTACTTTGTTTTGTAAAAAAACTAACAGTCATAGGAATCATTGGGAACACGCAAGGTGTAAGCAATGCGGCAAATCCTGAAAGAAAAGCGATAAAGAAAATAGACCATAGTCCTTTCTTTTCTGATTTTTTATCATCCAAAACTGGAACTTTTTCAGTTGTCACTGCTGAAGCAGTTGTCACTTCTGAACCTTGAGCAACTGTATCAACTACTGCAGTATCTGGTGGAACTACAGTTGTAATATCTGCTGGAACAACTACAATACTTTTTGCAGAAGCAGGAATTTTAAAAGTGAAATTTTTCTCTACGTTGATGCAAACCTCTTTACAAACTTGGTAATTAAAATCGACTTTAATTTCAGTCAAATTTGGATTCGTGATCGAAATCTCTTGTCTCACTTGTCCTTTCTTTTCAAAGAACTTTTCATTGACTTCGAATATATCATTATAAGCAGTTCTAGTTTTGCTTTCCACCGCCTTTCCAACTAAATTAAAATTCCCTTTTTGATTTTTAAAAGTGATTTCTAAAGGAAGTGGCCCACCATCTGGAGTAGTTTGAGAGTATAAATGCCAATCGTTTTCTATAACCGTATCAAATATCAAAACGTAATTAGTATCCGATTTTTTTTCGATTTTCGTAGTCCATTTTGCAGGATCTAAAATCTGTGCATTTACATTGGCAAAAGCCAAAAAAGCAATAAGTAAAAATAATATTTTCTTCATTAGTCCAATTCTATTTTAATTATATTCTTAGTTGTATTTTTAATTTTAAACCGTTCATCCTGACGTAAACCAATTACCCAAACAATGTTGTCATTTGAACATAAAAGCCAAGTTTTTTCCTTTTCCAACAAGGATAATTTTTCATCCTTGAAAAATTTACTTAATTTTTTTGACTTACCATCCATTCCAAAAGGTTGAAATTGATCACCTTCATTCCACCGTCGTAATACAAGTGGATAATCCAATATATCTGAATCGACAAATATAGTTTTATTTGAAACGATAGTCCTCTCAGCTGCTGGCGAAAAAGTCATATTTAAGGGAACATTAACTACTTTCTGGTCTGCGGTGATCAAAAACTCTTCTTTTTTATTTACGTAATCGAAAGGACTTAAGATTAAAGTTTCGCGATCTTTTAACAATCTATATTCTGGTGCGTATACAAATTTCCCTGACTGACTGTTAACCAAGTCATAGATATCTTCCCAGGCTGAAAATCCAAATTCATTCAGCCATTGATATAAATAAGACTTATAATTTGGAAGTTTTAATAGCTTTTTTAAATCAAAAGTTATTTTATCATCCTCTTGACTAGCCACTTGTTGATACACCATTATCGTCGCATCTTCAACCATGTCCTTTGCATCTTGCAAATACGATTGTGTTGTGATAAACGAAGATAGAAAATTAGGATTTAGTTCTTTTAACATCGGAACAAGATGGTGCCTAATTTTATTCCGAAGGTATTTATCTGAAGAATTGCTGCTATCTTCACGCCATTGTATCTTGTGCAATTCAGCATAATCTTCCAATTCTTTCTGGCTAAACGCCAATAGTGGACGAACTACTTTCTCATTTTGTTCCGGTATCCCCGTTAATCCATCTAAGCCCGTTCCACGTGATAAATTTATCAAAAAAGTCTCCAAATTATCATCCGCATGATGCGCTGTCAAAATATAATCGTAATCTTCTGTTTCTGCCAATTCATAAAACCAATTGTAACGCAATTCCCGCGCTGCAACTTGCGTAGAAACTTTGTAATCCTCTGCGAAAGCAGTTGTATCAAATTGAGTTATAAATACTGGTATGTCATTTTCAGTAGCGTAATCTTTAACAAAATTTTGATCACTAAAACTATCTACACCACGCAATTGAAAATTGCAATGTGCAATAGCGATTTCGTAATCTAATTGCTGAAATAAGGAAAGCATAACCATACTGTCAATACCGCCACTTGTGGCAAGCAATAGTTTTTTACCAGTTAAAAACTGAAAATTATGACTCAAATGATTTTGGAATTTTTGTAACATTTTCAAATTTAATTGATTTTAATTGAAACTATGAATTATAAATGTAATCGCAACAATTAATCTTTTTTAAACCATTAAGGAAATTAAGTTTAGTTAAGTTTTAATGCCTAAAAAAAATGTGATTTTTACTTTCAGTAATTGTAAAAAAAATCACACTATGTATTTCTATTTCTACAGAGATTCGTGGAATAATAAGACAACACTATTTGTGTTAATTCGTGCAATTCGTGTCTAATTTTCAAAGTATTTCATTTATCCTAACAAGACTTCTCGCATTGCTTTTGCTTTAAGCAAACACTCTTCATACTCTTTTTCTGGAACAGATTGCGATGTAATAGCACTACCCACAGAAAACGAAACATATTTTTTTTCTTGATTATATAAAATACTACGAATAACTACGTTAAAATCGAAATCACCATTTGGCGTAAAATAACCTACGGCACCGCTGTACAATCCACGTTTAGTTTCTTCCAGCTCTTCAATAATTTTCATAGCCTCAATCTTCGGAGCGCCAGTCATACTTCCCATTGGAAAAGTAGTTTTGATCACATCAACTGCAGCGTACTGCGCATCCAACTTAGAAGTTATAGTAGTAATCATTTGGTGTACTTGCAAAAAGGAATAAATACCACACAACTCTGTAACCTTTACGCTTCCTTTTTGTGCTGTTTTTGATAAATCGTTACGTACAAGATCAGTAATCATGATATTTTCAGAACGTTCTTTAGGATCTGAAATTAAGTCATTTTTAGATTTTTCATCTTCGATCGAATCTGAGTACCGTTTTGATGTTCCCTTTATGGGCTGCGAAATTATACTTTCTCCTTCTTTTCTTAAATAACGCTCTGGCGTGGCAGAAAGTAAAAAATGTTTATTGTTCTTAAAAAAAACAGCAAATGGCGGTTTTGATATTTCGTTAAGCTTTAAGAACTTTTCGGTAGGATTAATACATGCATTTTCAGCAAAAAACTCCATACAGAAGTTAGCTTCATAAATATCTCCTCGATGAATGTGTTCTAAAACTTTTGAAACCTTGGTAAGATAATCTTCTTTGGCAATTCGTTGCTGAATAAGAAGTTTTTCATCCAATACTTCTTGGAAATCATCACCCGAACATATTTCTTCAAAATCCTCCTCGACCTCATCGTCACAAAAATTAAGATATTGAATTTCGACATCATTACCCTTTAAAAAAAAGAGTTTCTTAGGTTGGAAGAAAAATAAATCGGGAAAATCTAATCCGTCATAATTTTTAGAAACTAAAACTTCAGTATTGTTTTTTAAATCATACGACAGATAACCAAAAAGCCAATCTTTGGTAATTTGTTGGTACTGTTTTAAATCATCAAAAGCGTTGTTAAAATCTGTTTTAATCGAGGTAAAAGCATCAACTGCAATTATACAATCGTAGCTTGAATATTCTTGAGGATAATCATTGCTATCTAAATAAATGATTTCGCGAAATTGCTGTGACCAAGTCAATAACTGTTTCTTAAACAGTTTTGAATTACCGATCGATTTATGTATTGAGGTTCTCAAAAATAATTATGTTTAAAATTCAAAATTACGATAAAAATCAAACCTTAGATTACTGATTCGATCAAAAAAATATAATTAGAATGCGATTCTGTTTAGAAGACAAGTAATAACATACAAATATTTTATTCCGATTTCTAATTATAATGAATCAATAACCTCTTTCATTAGCTGAACACTTTTCAACTTCAAATCGTGGTCATAAAGTGGGCTCGTCATCATCAATTCGTCCACTTTAGTATAGTCTATAAATTGTCTCAGCTCTGCTTCTACCTTGCTTTTACTACCGATAAACGAACAAGCAGTCATTTGCTTTACATGAAAATGTTCTTCTTCTGACATAATTCCGTCCAAAGAATTAACAGGCGGTTGCAAAGGTTTCCTATCATTGCGAATTAAATTTAGAAACATCATTGTCAAACTAGTCGAAAGGATTTCTGCTTCCTCATCTGTATCTGCTACGACAGCGTTTACACAGGCCATTGTTTTCGGTTTATCTAAATACTTTGAAGGTTCAAAATTGTCGCGATAAAATTGGAAAGCTTGGTACATTTGTTTCGGTGCAAAGTGACCAGCAAAAGCATACGGTAACCCATTGGCTGCAGCCAAAGCCGCACTATCCATACTCGAACCTAAAATCCAAATAGGAACATTCGTCCCTTCAGCAGGAAACGCTCTCACATTTGCAGCAGCATTATCTGCAGAGAAAAAATCTTGTAAAGTAGCAACATTTTGCGGAAAACGTTGCGATTGCTCGTAAAAATCTTTCCTAATTGCTTGTGCCGTCAATCCGTCAGTCCCAGGTGCTCGTCCTAAGCCTAAGTCAATACGATTAGGATATAAAATCTCAAGTGTCCCAAATTGTTCCGCTACAATTAGTGGCGCGTGATTAGGTAACATAATACCACCAGAACCAACGCGAATAGTTTTAGTCTGACTGGCAATGTAACCAATAAGAACAACGGTCGCGGTACTAGCCACATGAGCCATATTATGGTGTTCAGCTAACCAAAATCTTTTATAACCTAAGTTGTCTGCTAATTGTGCCAGCGCTTTAGTTTTTTCAAATGTTTGCTTGGCGTCACTATCTTGGGTAATTATTGCTAACTCTAAAATCGATATGGGAATATTCTTTTTCATTATCATTTCTTATTTGGTGCAAAATTACGCTTTTAGAATCAGCCTTGAAATTAAGTGGTGTTAAGAGATTTGTAATGTTTGTGTATACAAATGAGATCTTTTGCATTCATAAAAAAACTCGGTGAATTCCGCAAGTCAATTCCTTTCAAACTCAAGTTAGTGAATTCCTTCTAAAACAAACGTAATTAATGTTTTGATGCTTGAAACCTTCTAGAATAAGCATAAAAAAACCTGCAATTATAAAGTGCAGGTTTAGTTTTTGTGTTATAAAAGTAATTTATTTACCATCTACATAATCTTGTAAATAGCTAAATCTTTCAGTCAATTTTCCTTTTTCAGTAATTTTGGCTCTATTTAGAATTCCATCTTTATCATCGTTAAAAAAGGCGGGGATTACATGCTCTAAAAACATTTCCCCAAATCCTTCACTGGCATCTTTAGGCAATTCACAAGGCAAATTATCTACTGCCATAACAACAATTGCTGCAGGATGAAAAACGTCAACTTCTATATTCTCTTCCGGCAAATATCCATATAAAGGTTCTGCAATAGTCGAAGACCTCAACGTACATGCAATGGGACCGTTCACATCACATGAAACGTCAGCAACGACTTTTATTTTACAGTCATTTGCTTTAAGCATTTCTCTTGTAAGTATAACGGGAGCATCATTACCATAAAAATGGCCGGTAATATAAATATCAGTTACTTTAGTAAACTTCTCAAAATCCGAGTCATATTCCTTTGGGTTTTGATAAAAATCAGTAAAGTCTAAAACCTGACCATCTTTGCGCTTATTATATTCTAAAACGTCAATTTGAGTATAGACAGCTTGGGTATAATTCTTAGTTAAATAATTTTCAACAGAAACTTCTTTAATTTTAATGGCATCTAAAACTTCTTTAGCTCCATTACCAACTTTTCCAGTACCTGTAATTACAAATTTTAAAGGTGGTAGCACAATTCGCTTTAAATGACTTATCAGAGCTTCTTTACCAGCTAATGTTTCCGCTTTTGGCAATTTAAACAATTCAAATTTGATTCCGAATGCGCGAATACCGTTATAAGCTCCCACAATACCTGCATATCGCCCGAAACCTATTAGTCTGCGGTTATCAGCGTCAACGATTGTTTCATAGTCATATAAATCAATGTTTTTCTCTAAAACAGCTTTTAATAAATTTCTATTATACGGCTGTTTTTTTATTGTATGTGAAAAGAAGAAATAGGATTTATTAGCAATTAAATTTTCTATTGGAACCTCTTTTACACCAAATAAAATATCGCAATCACTAACATCGTCAACCACGTCAATACCTAAATTTATATATTGAGCATCTTCAAATATTCTAATATCTGAAGTTTCTACTTTCACACTAACTTGTTGGTATTTCTGCTTTAAAAGTGTTAATTCGTTTGGAGAAAATATAACTCTTCTATCGGGTGGATTTTTTCTTTCTTTAATAATTCCAAATTTCATGGTATCAAGGGCTTTAAAATTAATGTAATATAACTTTATAGTATTCGTTTGTTACAAATATAACATTATATACTAAACACTATTTATTTTCTAAATAAAATTGATGGATTGCAATCTATTACCCGCTGACTGACAAAATGATACAGAAAAACCGTAACAAATCTACTGATAAAATAGTGTTAAGGTTTAAAAAAACAATGAATCAAAAGGCATTGATTCTATATATTTGCTTTTCTAGCACTACAAAAATGAATTTCATAAAAAAAACAAATATACTACATATATCGCTCCTCTTTTTAGTTTTTAGTTCTTGCGCACAAGACAAAAAGAAAGTTGAATTGAGTGATAGCGAACTTCCAAAGAGTACAATGCCTAAAATGAGGCCTTTAGGAAAATCACAGAATAAACTAACGGCAGATTACATTGAAGCAAAAAAACAGGAAATTGATTCTTTTTACAAAAAAAATTGGCCTAATAATAGCGCAAATGGAGGTTTTTTAGTCGCAAAAGACGGACAGATTATTTATGAGAAATATGAAGGATTCTCTAATTTTAGAGCTAAAACTTTAATTACCAAGTCAACTCCAATACATGTTGCGTCAGTAGGTAAAGTGATTACAGCTACGGCGATTCTAAAATTAATTAACGCTAAAAAAATAGAATTAGATCAGAAAGTCAATACCATTTTAAAAGATTTTCCTTATCCTGAAGTTACTATAAAAACATTACTGAATCATAGAAGTGGAATGCGTAACTACGCCTATTTTACAGACCGTGATAAAACAGTTTGGAATCGACGTGATATTTTAACCAATCAGGATATTTTGAATATCATGGCCACAAAGAATATCGGTCTTGAGTTCAAAACAGATACTCGCTTCAGCTATTGTAATACTAATTATGCTATGCTCGCTTTAGTGATTGAAAAAATTACAAAGCTGCCGTACGAAACAGCAATGAAGCAAATTATTTTTGAGCCTTTAGGAATGAAAAACACGTACGTATTCAATTATAAAAGAGATAAAGACACCGCTGTTACCTCATATAAAGCGAATAAAGTGGAAATAGGCACAGATTATTTAGATGCGGTTTATGGAGATAAGAACATCTATTCTACGCCTAGAGATTTGTTGAAATTTGATAGAGCTAGAAACAGCCCTAACTTTTTAACACCGGAGTTGAATGCGATGGTGTACACTCCCTATAGTAATGAACGAAAAGGAACCAAAAATTACGGACTTGGTATTCGAATGGTAAACTGGGAAACAGGACAAAATTTCTACTTCCATAACGGATGGTGGCATGGAAATACGTCATCTTATATAACGTTGCCAAAGGAAGGTGTCACTATTATCGCTCTTTCGAATAAATTCACAAGAAAAACGTATGACATTAGAAAATTAGCGCCATTGTTTGGCGATTATCCTTTCAAATTAAAAGACGAATAAAAAAGGAATGGTTTTTGAACTACTGATTATTAATTAGATTTTAAATGCTTATATTTGCACACTCAAAATTTGCATTTCAGTTTTGAAATAAAAAAGGGGTCGACTGGTTTTGACAGCAAGTCGAATTGATTAGTAAGCACGTCGAGCATTGAGACCTTGCTCGTAAATCTAAGATCTTAACATTTTACACGGCGAAAATAACTACGCTTTAGCTGCATAATCCGAATTATAGTACGATTAAGCCACGTTCCTATCAGATAGGAAAGCTGGATTCTCCTTGAAAGCCTTGGTTTGTGGCGGTCAATTTAGGGGAACCGTAAAAATAAACCTAGATTTCCATGAGCTTCGGGTGGATTTCGAAATTAAGAAGATAAGTAGCGTGTGGCTGTTTCTGGCCTAGCACACTATCGAAAATTCAATCAGGAAATAAACGTGTAGAAAGCTTTTTAGTTGCTTGTTTGGACCCGAGTTCGATTCTCGGCGACTCCACAAAAAAACCCTGTAATCAATTGATTTACAGGGTTTTTTATTAGTTGAAAATTAAAGTAGTTCCTTTGTTTATTTCTTTTTGTTTTTCTTCTCCTTCACAAATAACCCAGCCGTATATTTCTCATACAACTCAAACAAAAACTCCATACGTTTGGCTTCACTTGTAAAAGCTTGTTTGCTGTAAGCTGCATCAACGGCTTTGTCTAACTCATTATGTGCTTTAACTAAAGCCGGTGGCATCGTTAACGGACTGTATAAATCTGCCAAGGAACTGCTAGGAAAACTAGCTCTCACATCTAAAACATTCTGAGCTTTCTCTTCAATAATTTTTATTTGATTTTCTGTTGGATTTTCTGGCCAAGGATAGTTGTTATAAACAATACTTGAAGAATATCTGTAATCACTTTTAAGTCTCCCACATACGAACTTAACCCATGCCATGTGCATGATAGAAGTTAATATTCCAAAATGAAATAGACTTGCATTAGGAATTATATAAAGTTGATTCGAAGCTATTACATTAGGATTTAAAAAACCGATTGGAATGTATTTTCTATTTTCTGAAGAAACTGTTGGAAAGGCTAAATAATTACTTTTTGGTTGTCTTATTTCTGCAAAAATTGTTGGGGTTTCAGCAAGTCTTTTTGTTGTGATTCTATCACTATTTGATCTCCAATACTTAACTGCATTAATTTTTTCTATTATTAAAGAATTCTTTTTTAAATCATTGGGCATACTATCTAATAACCACAAACAATATCTTTTTTCAGAATGCAATAATTCTCTTCCACCAATAAACGGTCTTATTAATTTTTCAGAGTCGCTATTAATTTTAATAATATTTTGTTTTTCATCTTCTGACAATGTATAATTTCCATTATCTAAAGCAAAACTCCCGTAATTTATTTCGGGAACATTACATATAGAATTTCTTCTACTGGTTATAAATATGTCTTTCCCTTCAACTAAATAAGGGTTAATATTTTTAACTTTTATCTCATGTGGTTCTGCTTTAATATTTTCATATTCATATAATCTTTTAAGAGAAACATCAAAATTTGCAAAACCAATTATCACACAATGGACCGCAGCATTACCTTTGGCTTCATTTCTCCAAGAAAATGTTTGATGAGCAAAATGGATTTTAACTTTATAATAATTGAATAATAAATTCCACAAAATATTAACTTGCTCTCCTTGTGAAATTGAATTTGTAGAAACAAAGGCAACCTTTGTATTAGTGTTTTGAATTAACTGAGCAGCTTTTACATACCAGCAAGCAACATAGTCCATAACTCCTGAACCTTTTATTCCTTTAAAAATAATTTCGACATCGCTTTTTTGACAACTATTTTGTTCTTTTTTACCAATAAAAGGAGGATTCCCGATGATGTAATCATATTTACTTAAATTACTACTAGATGTAGGATTTTGATTTATAGGATTAATGTGTACTTTTTTGGAATAAATATTCAAAACCTCATAGTTTTCTTTTATCTCATTAACTTCAAAAATATTAGTCACATCTGCACTTATATCCATTGTCCTTTTGTCATCTAGACTATTCCAATCTACTCTTAAAGCATTCCCATGCACAATTTTAGCCGATTTTTTCAAAGGTAAACGAGCGAAATATTGCCCAAACTCATTACTAATTAGCATGTTCATTTGGTGATCAATTAACCACATCGCTACTTCGGCAATACGTGCAGGGAATTCTTCGTATTCAATACCATACATCATGTCAACATCCAACCAAATAATGTCGCTAATATCCAATACTCCTTGTCCTGATTTGTAAGTGGCTCGTAAAACTTCCAGTTCTAATAAGCGTAATTCTCGATATGTGATGACTAAAAAGTTTCCGCAACCACAGGCAGGATCTAAGAATTTTAGCTTGCTTAACTTTTTATGAAATTCTGGTAATTTGTTTTTGTTGCCTTTTATGTTTTCAAATTCTTCCCAAAGTTCATCAAGAAACAAAGGTTTAATTAGTTTTAAAATATTGCTTTCACTAGTGTAATGTGCTCCTAAATTGCGTCTTTCTTTAGGATTCATAACACTTTGAAACATCGAACCAAAAATAGCTGGCGATATTTTGCTCCAATCGATATAACAGCAATCTAGCAAGGCTTTGCGCATTTTACTGTCAAAACTCGCCATTGGTAGAATCTCTTCAAACAATTTACCGTTAACGTAAGGGAAATCGTTTAATTGCTCGTCTAAATTTTTAAAACGTTTGTCTTTTGGAGTATTTAAAACCTGAAATAGTTCTTGCATTTTTGAAGCCAAATCGCTTCCATCTTCTGCAGTCCTATTTTCAATAAAATCTTGTAATTGTTGTTTGTTAAATATGGTAGTGTCTTCGGCAAACAAACAAAACAATAATCGGACTAGATAAACTTCTAGCGGATGTCCTTCATAACCAATTTCTTCTAAACGGTCGTGCAATTTCCCCATTAACTCCGCTGCTTTTATATTAGCGGGATCTTGTTCTTTAAAGGTCTTTTTTTGGTAGCCCAATAAATAGCCAAAACTTTGAACGTTTTGAACTAATTCATCTAAAGTAAATTGTACTGTTGTTTGATCTTCGGTATCATATAATCGGAAAATATGGAAGTCGCAAACCAAGACATACTTTGGTAGTTCATTTTGTTTTAATCCATGCGTATAATCAATGGCTTGTTGAAAAGCTTTGTCAAGATTTTTGCCACGACTTTTCATTTCAACTAAAATAGTACCTTTCCAAAGTAAATCAATATAACCATCAGCATCTGATAGTTTTTTTACTCGATGTTCAAATGTTCCTATTTTTTTGCGAGTAATCCCAAATACGTCAAAAAAAGCATCTAAGAAGGATTTTGCATCGGCTTCCTCGTTAATAGTGTCTTTCCATTCTTTCGAAAATCCAAGTGCTCGGTCTTTTATTTCGTTCCAGCTTAAAGCCATAGTAAATTATGCAATTTGTTAGTGATCAAACCTACCAAATATAAATGATTTTAACACGATTATTTACACGTATATATACCTGATTATTAACAAACTTACAGAAGAAGATTTCAGTTTATTTGCGGGAGGCGTAAAAACTAGTTTATTTAAGATCTCTGCTCTTGCTTTAAATATTCTTTAATTATTTCTCTTTGCTTCTGGTTCTAATTGTTTTTGGCACTAAATTTTTATTAATTAATTTTACTACTTCTATTCTAGTAAATAAAAATTACCCTTAATTAAGTTATTAAAACCAATTTTAACCTTGAAAAACTAATTTTACCTGAAAAACCAATAATAAAATCAGCGGTGCAAACTTAGCAAACACAAGAAGTTTAAAATAAATATTATATTTGATTTAATATATTTTACTGGATTCTCTTATATTACTTCCAAATTAGTATAATAACGAACAAATAGATGGATACATTCAATGACATAAAAGAATTGATTTCTGCTCTGAAAAGAGAAGAGAAATTGATTTCTGAAATGTTTAGCAAAAGAAAATCTATTGATTACAAATACAGTGATGCAGTAGCGCTGGTCGATTATGACGAAAATCGTATTGACTATTTGATACAAAGATCCGTTTTGAGAGAAAATGGTGGATTATTAGAACTTGACGACCAATTTTTAGAATTTTTTGAACAGATTCTAGATGTTAATGAAGAAGTCAACTTGTCCTATATTGATGAAAACATCAGAAATATTAGGGAAAATATTGATTATTTTTTAAACGAAAATAACGAAAACAAAAAATACATTTACCTACGATTTATAAAAAAAACGTTCCGTAAAATGGGAACTGTTACTCTTCGAAGTGTAGTGGATTTGAGAAGAAATATCGAGAACACGTTTAAGAACGAAGCTAATTATAAAAACAAACAGCTAAAGTTAGAAAATCTAGACACGAAAAGAAAAGTTATTGAGAACCTCATAAATCATACCTTAAAACTGATTAATGAAGATGAAATCACCTTTTTTAACAGAGCTTTAGATGAGGAGTTAAATAGAATTATTATTGAGTTAAAACACCAATTGGGAGAGTGTTCTCATAACTTGATTGAAATAGAAAAACAAATTATTGATTACCTCAATCAAATAAAACATCAAGGACTGTTTTTAGAAAAACTCCGCAAATTAAAACATTTAAAAGATCATTTTACAATTGAAGCCGAAACGGACATTAAACAAATAATAGCCTCCAAAAATCAAGTTATTTTTGAAACCAGAATAACTGAACCCCTAAATTTATCCTTAGATTTTCTTCGAGAAAGCGAAAAAGCTTTTGAAGCAATTAAAAAAGTTGCGAAAAATCATAAAAATAGAAAGCAGTACAAACCAATATTAGCCGATAGAATATCGGATGAATACCTTGAAAGTACTATTGAAAATGAAATAATGATCAATTTGGAAGAAATTAGAAATAAATTTGTTGCAACCAGCGATAATCTATTCAACTTTATACTCCTTTATGACTTTCTTAAAGAAGTTGATTTTGAGGAACGAGTAACCCTATTTTGTCAAATTATTTCTCAATACGAAGAAGAATTAGTAATAGAAGATGATTTCAAAAAAACAAATGGCATAGAATACGCCATCGTATATTCAAAATAATATTTATGATTACAAAATATACTTCCGAAATATTTGACGTGCTTCGCCGAGGGCAGTTTATCTGTTCAAACAGCCCAAATGAAAACATTCAAACATTATATAAAATCCTTGATGATCAAGACACCTTTGAAGATTTATACGAGTATTTTTATCAAATCAATTACATTCTAGAGCAAGGAAACGAATATTTTTATTTTAGCCGTGTTGAAAACAATGTTGATTTAGAGAGGAAATTAGAAAAAGCTTTTAATTGGATTGATATTCTAGATTTTTTTAAAACTTTCGATTCTTCGTTTGATGTTGGCTTTCGGTTTTCACCAGCAGATATTGTGAATCAATTAAAAAACAATGCCGACTTAAAAACAAAATTAGAAAGTCTTAAAAAAATAAGTGGTGATCAAAAAAACTATACGGATAGAGTTAAAAAAATAATCGAAAGATTGGAAAAAGAAAATTTCATTACACTTGAAAATGAACTGTCTGAAACCTACAAAGTTTTAACTTCTTTCAATTACCTAAAAGACATCATTACTACTATTAATATCCCTGAAGCAATAGAAAATGAGATACCTGAATAAAATAGTTTTTATAAATAGTGCCTCAATTCTATATAAGGAAATTGAATTAGATGGAAACACGCATTTAATCGGTACACAAGGTGTTGGCAAAAGTACTTTGCTTCGCGCCATTTTGTTTTTTTACAATGCTAATAAAACGAAATTGGGTATTCCAAGAGAGAAAAAAGGTTTTGATGATTATTATTTTGAATATCAAAACTCTTATATTATTTATGAAGTTGTTAAAGATAATGTTCCGTTTTGTGTTTTAGCCTACAAAGTAAACGGCAAGGTTGCTTTTCGATTTTTCAATTCCAAATACAAAAGAGAAAATTTTGTTGATACAGACAACAAAGCATTTGAAAATTGGGATAAAATAAGAAACTCTTTTGGGAAACAAATCCATTATACTTCATTGATTACAAGTTATGAAGATTTTCGTAGAATCATTTATGGAGACAATAAAGGATTAAATCCCGATTTCCGAAAATATGCTTTAATCGAAAGTAAACAATATCAAAACATCCCTAGAACAATCCAAAATGTATTGCTTAACTCCAATTTAGAGGCAAAATTCATTAAAGACACCATTATAAACTCTTTGAATGAAGAGGAATTTATTATAGATATTGAAAATTATTCGAAAAGTCATTTGCGCGATTTTGAAACTCAAATTAATGATATTAAAAGATGGTTTGATAAAAACAAAAAAGGTCAAATTATTGTTCGTCATCAAGCAGACCGCATTATCAACAAATACAGCGTTTTCAATTATTTAAATAGAGAAAAAAAGGAATTGGCTTTAAATCTACAGTCTAGAATGGCTTTTATTGAAAGTCAAAAACCAATAGTAGTATCAAGTTTTACAAGTGAAAACAGTTCGCTCCATTTAATTTATAAGAAGAAAGAAAACTTACAAGATCTTCATTTAAAAAGAGAGCAAAAAATAATTTCAGAGATTGATTATATCAAGAAAGAATTAGCGAAAGCAAGTGATAAACAAACAGAATATAGCAATCAAAACATTTCTGATTTAATTCAAAAAGTAGCTCAAAAAAACACTTTGAACAATGAACAAAAGAAATTGGGTGAAGAAAAAAACATCCTAACCTCTTCCTTTGGGCTCATCAGTCAGAAATATGATGCTTTGATCGCGCAGATTCAAAACCAAAATCAGGAATATACAAATACTCAAAACTCCGAAACCAATAAAATCCAAAGTGACTTTAGTGATGCTAAAACAGCATTAATCAATAGGTATCAATCGTTAATTTCTCAAATTAGGGTTAACAATAAAGACGAAAAAGAAAAGGTTAATAACGAATTAAATACTATCCAAAACGAAGAAAATCGCCTTAAAAACAAAAAAGCAGAACTAAAGCATCAAACCTTTTTTGTAGATGATATTGAGAAGCACAAAGACGAAAAAAAAGTATTAGAAAATCGAATATTACTTTCGGAGTCAATCCTTTTGGATTCAAAAAACAAAACAGATAACATTCGAAAAGAATGGGATTTAGAAACAAATCAAATCGAAAACAGCACTACTATTTCCATTGAAAAGGAAAAAGACAAAAGTGAAAAGATTACTGCAAAAATTGAGGTCATTGAAAACAAGATTAAGCAAAGCAAATCTTCACTTTATGGTTGGTTAAATGATACAATGCCAAATTGGGAAAATACAATAGGAAAAGTAATTGACGAAGACACTGTGCTTTTTAATTCGGACTTAAACCCAAAATTAATTGATAGCAAAGCCAATACGTTTTTCGGCATAGAACTAAATTTAAATGCTTTAAAAAGCAGAATAAAAACAGTAAGGGAATACAATTTTGAAATTGAGGAACATCAAATAAAAGTTGCAGAAATTCATAAAACAATTGATCAAATTAATGCCAATAAAGAGTCAAATTTACTAAAAACAAAAGCTAAATTTCTAAAACAATTAAAAGAGATTAAAGAAACTACTTCAGAAAACGAATACATTAAAATGCAATCGGAAGAAAAGCTCTCGAAAAATAAAATTGAATTGAATGAGTGGATTGAGAAATCTAAAACCGAAAAACAAACGATTTTACAAAACTTGGATCAGGAGTTAGACAAAACAGCGTCTCTGAAAATTAAGACACAAGAACAAATAGAACTCATCAAAAAAGGAATTGATCGAAAAATCACTTTAAAAGAAAAAGAAAGAGATACCGAAACAACAAATTTAAACACGATAAAGAACTTAAAAATTAATGAAATAGCAAATGCTATTTCGATAAACAAAAAAGAGTCAGAAAATCGCATTTTGGAACTCAAAAAACAACAAACGTCTGAACTACAGGACAAAGGCGCCGATACAAAAAGACTTGATGAAATAGCTATTAGATTAACGGAATTAGTGAAATCTCTTGATTTTATTACCAATAATGAACGTGTCGTTTTTGAATACGAGAAAGATAAAAGAGAACTTTTTGATACAATTCCGGAATTGAAAGCCAATAAAATAAGTTTAGAAAAAAAGCAAAATACGTTTGAATCCGAACATAAAATGGAAACAAATAAACTAGACGAAAAACATCGTAATCAAAAAGAAATTGTTGAAAAAATTCAATCAAAAATTACTGAATTTCAAGAAGATGAAAATAAGTTTCTAGAATTTAAGAAATCGGAAACATACACAAGTATTCTACTTTATTTCTCTGATCCAATTAATGAAAGCAAAGACAGTAAAACCGCTATTTCAATTATATCTGAAATAAATGACAAGCACTATAAAGGGATAGAAACCTTCAAAGAATTACAGCAGGCTATAAACACGTTTAATGGAAACTTTGCTGAACATAATATTTTTAGTTTTAAAGTAAAATTAAATGAGGATGCTGACTTTTTAGATTTTGCATCTGGTTTAAAAGAATTTATTGAAGCCGATAAAATAAATGAATTTGAAAAAAGAGTCAATGAACGCTTTGCTAACATTATACGTTTAATTGGTAGAGAAACTACTGAACTCAACTCCAAAGAAGCCGAGATTGAAAAAATTATAAGAAAAATAAATGACGATTTTGTAAACAAAAATTTTGTCCAAGCCATTAAAGAAATGGAAATGAGAACGCAAAAAAGTTCCAATCCAATAGTAAAATTACTCATTCAAATTAAAGAATTTAATGACGAAAATAGTCAACTATTAGGAGAATCCAATTTGTTTACCGGTTCTGATACCAATTCGAAAAATCAAAAAGCGGTAGAATTATTAAAACAATTAGTTAATGAACTGGGGAAATCTAAAAACACTTCGCTTACTTTGTCAGAATCTTTTGATTTGCAATTTAGAATTGTAGAAAACGACAATGATTCGGGTTGGGTAGAAAAATTATCCAACGTAGGAAGTGAAGGAACCGACGTTTTAGTAAAGGCAATGATTAATATTTTACTCCTGAATGTTTTTAAAGAAAGTGCTTCCAAACAATTCAAAGACTTTAAATTGCATTGCATGATGGACGAAATAGGACGACTTCACCCCAATAATGTAAAAGGTATTCTGCGTTTTGCCAATGAAAGAAACATTTTATTAATCAATGGTTCGCCAACAAGTCAAAATGCAACTGATTATAAATACACTTATAAACTGGCGAAAGAGCAATCGAAAACAGAAGCGAAAAAATACATTACAAAAATAAATCGTTTGGTAAAAGTAGATGCAAAAATTCTTAATTAATGGAATTAACTTTAAAAATAGCAAAAATAATAGTACAACTAATCAATGGAGAAACGATTGCCGACAGCGCTGCCAAAAGCAAGTTAATCGACGATTTAGTAAGTGAGAATATTATTTTAAGAAAAGGAAAACATAAAAAACAGTTACAGTTATTAAACGAAAATAATTTACGCATCTATTTAGAAAATCAATTACGAATCAATGATTTGGAGCGTTACATTTTACTTCTAGAAAATAAGAATTCTAGTCGTGCCGAATCTGTAAAAATTACCAGTGATTCTAAAAAATCAAAAGAAAGAGCATTTAAAGGTTTTTTGGTAAACTGTTACAATCCAATTATTGCCGAACTAAATAATCAAGAAGTAACCATCCATCCAACATTGGGTAGTTTTGTCTTTATTTATGATTATGAAACTTTTAAAATACCCGAAGTGATTACAATTATAGGAGTCGAAAATGCTAAAAATTTCAGTCAGATTCAAGATCAAAAACACTTATTTAAAGATTTAAATCCGCTATTCGTATCACGTTATCCACAAAATCAAAACAAAGATTTAATAAAATGGTTGCAATCTATTCCAAACAACTATTTACATTTTGGAGATTTTGATATTGCCGGCATTGGGATTTATTTGAATGAATACAAAAAGCTTTTATCACAAAAGGCGACGTTTTTCGTTCCTGAAAATATTAAAATTGCTTTAAGAAAAAATGGAAATAGAGAACGGTTTAATAATCAAAAACTAAATTTCAAAATAAATACCATTCAGGAAGTAAAAATTTTAAACTTATTGGAAATCATTAATATAGAAAAGAAAGGGTTAGACCAAGAATATTATATTGAGACCGAAACCCAATGATAATAACAAAATTTAAATCAAAAAAATCATTACATTTTCCCTATTTAACAATGTTCTAATCAGTGTACGTCTTTTTTCAAAAAACAGATTAAATAACCGAAGAATAAAGACTTTTACTAAATTAATAACCCTGAAGTCAACTGTTTAAGTTCTATAATCAAGACTCTCAAAAAACGTCAAAACAGGTATTAAATGTTCGATTGTAGTCCCATTCACTCCACAAAAAAGGGATGATTTTAGAATCATCCCTTTATTTTTATATTAGAATTAGTAAATTTTCCTTTGATTTCTGCACAAGTCATTAAATTCCTTTTATTTATCAAACTGGAAATCTCACAGAATTGAAATTTTTTTTAATCCCTCTTAAGTATCCTATTTAGTTTAACCGTTCTTTGAGTTGGCCACAAAGAAACCTTTTCATTTTTAATTCGAATGGAATTGCTTCGCAACCACATACTTCACCTTTCCTTCGTAAATTAAATGAAAAACGAATGCTATTTTGAATCCATTTAAATCAAAACATCTTACAAGGAGTGATAGTTTTTAAAAAAGTAGCAACTTCAAAGCATACTTAAAATGATGTAACAATCATCAAAAATGATGTAACCATCACTTTAACATCAATTCCTACATTTACATTATTGATATGGTTTACTTATAAACTGTAAAAAAATAAATGAATGTCGTCTAATAAACGAACTCAATTAATCTAATTTATTTAAATCTTAACAATTAACCTTTAAATTATTTATTATGACAGAAATTAAAATTGAAAAGAAAAAGTCGATTTTCCCATGGATATTATTGGCACTTGGTATTATAGCTGCAATCTGGTTCCTATTTTTTAGAAATCAAGAAGTAGTAGAACCTATGGAAACGGAAACAACAAGAGAAAACACTCAAGTATCAGAAAGTAATAGCGCAGTTAATGCATACTTAATGTTTATTGAAGATACAGAGGCTGATATGGGTTTAGATCATGAATATACCAATGATGCATTAATGAAACTTACAAATGCAGTTGAAGCTAAGGCGAGTGAAACAAATTTTGACGTTTCAGATAATATTATGAAGGCAAAGCAGATTGCTGAAGAAATTACCAAAGATCCAATGTCTAAAGATCACGCTAATAAAATTAGAAGTGCCGCCGATATCTTAAGCTCGTCAATGCATAATATGCAGAAAGAAAAATTCTCAAATTTAACTGCTGAAGGAAATGCTGTTAAAACTGCTGCTGAATCTATTGACCCAGCGACTTTAACATTAGATCAAAAAGATGCTGTAAAATCGTTTTTTAGAACGTCAGCAGAATTATTAAAGAAAATGAATTAATATAATTACTAAAAATTAATATTATGAAAAACGAAAATAAAGATTTATATTATTTGCACGAATTATCTGATTATAAAGTAGCTGATAATTATGCTGATGTACGTGATTGGCAAGTAGTAGATTCAGATGGAAGATTTATTGGAAAAGTAGATAGTCTACTAGTTAGTAAGCAAGCGGAACGCGTTGTTTACTTAGATGTCGAAGTCGATAGCGCTGTCATTGAAGAAGGTCACGAAACGTATAGCAAACCTACAAGTGAAGGCATACACGAGTTTTTAAATGCAGATGGTGAAAACCATTTAATTATTCCAATTGGTGTTGTAACGCTTGATGAGAGTTTGTCAAAAGTTCATTGCAATGGAATCAGTTATTCTATGTTTGCAAAAACTAAAAGATTCAAAAAAGGAACTGAAATAAATCGCTCTTATGAATTAATGGTTTTACCAAATACGCAAAATGAAATAGGAAATGATGTAGCAAATCAGACAGATAGTTCATTTTATAATCGTCAGGAGTTTTTCCCTCGTAAAATAAATGAAGAATAAATTTCAACAATTCTAGTTTTATAATGAGTTAGAGTAAAATTTTAATTCATCAGTAGTAAAGCCCTTGCAATGATTTGTAAGGGCTTTACTTTTTAAATATTTTATCGTACCTATCGACATTTATGATTTAATGCGAGAATAGAAAACTCTTTAATCGCACTTAAATATTTGAAGAGTTTAATTATTATCGGTAAGAAATATTTCATCAACTACAGCAACCATCTCTACTATAATTATAAAAGTAAGTAAGACTTATTGTTCCAATAAAAAACCCATCAAAAACTATCTAATTAGTTTTTAATGGGTTTTAATAAAATTTTGTCAATCAATTAGACTATTTCTTGTTCATCAAAAATTTTCGAATTTGAAAATCTTCGATAATTATTTAATCACAATTAAGCTCCTCGCCGATTTCGTTTTATAGTTTTTATTAAGTTGAACTGGAAGAATGTTTTCCTTACAGTCATTAGTATTACTCTCTTTTAAATTTGATAAGGAGAAATGATAATGCTCGTCCGTTTTTACCTTGAATAACTTATTCCCTTTCGCTCTAGAGGTATACGTCTCAATAAGCAATCTAGCTGATAGATAACAAAGTGTTGATTCTGCACCTTGATTTAAATTTACATTCTCTTTCTCTAGGCCATCATAGCAACCTCCGGTAATAGGATTGTACATAATATGATTTAAATGATTATCTCCTAAAAACCAGTTAAACGCTTTTTTTAAATATTTTTTATACTCTGATTTGCCTAATGCTCTATAAAATATATCTAAAGCATGCATCATATAACTTGCTTCTATCGGCTGCTCACCGTAATTATGAGGAATAGCTCCTTTTTCATGCCAACCATTATTACTAATAATTTTGAATCGGCCATCTATGAACATTTTCGAAATTAAAAAATCCATGGATTCTACTGCTATCTCTTTTGTACGTTCTTCTCCCGTAATAAGAAAAGACAATAACAAAGCTTCTGGAAGAATACTATTAGCATACGTTAATTTATCTTCAAACCAATTCCAGTTTGCAGAACTTGTATGTTCATACATTGCTTGTAACTTGTGCGAAAGAAATATAATTTTATTTTTTAAATTCTCTGTCGGTACAACATTATAAGCATGATAAAAACCTTTTATCGCAAAACCAATCGCTCGAGGAGAATGCATCTCACTAACACAGTTCATAGCCAAGTTTAAAGATGAATTTGCTTTGTGTGTCATGTCATATGGAATAGTTTTTCCACTTAATCTTAAAAAATACCCCAAAGCCCAAATCGCCCGACCATTGGAGTCATCCAGGTTTTCATTGCTGTTACGATCTTCAACAGTATTGTTTTTATCTACATAATTTATAAATGTTCCATTTTCCAACTGACACCTACTAATAAAATTAAGGTAAGTATTCATGTAAGGAATATCAGAGCGATCTCCACTCAACTGATAATGTTTGCAGATAGTTATTAATGCTCTTGCGTTATCATCTAAAGTATAGCCTGAATCTAAATCAGGTTCTGATATCTTTGAAAATTGAATCATACCCATTTCGGTAGTCATCGTTTTCTGATGATCCATTTTTATTTTTGGATATGAAATTTTTATGTCGCTAAGTCCTTCTGCAATTTTTTGATACACGTTGATATGTTTAATAGCAGTGTTCTCCCAAGAAGTCTTAGTAGTTTTTGCATAAGCATTTATGGACATTGCATCTCTTAAACTTGAATCACTTAATAATTTCAAAGTTGCATCTGCAAATTGTTCGACATTTTGAATATCAGCTAAAATACCAACATCAGAAGTCAAACTTTCCATTGTATGAGGAATTTTACTAGCAACAATTGGGCAAGAACAACTCATTGCGTAAGAGAATGTTCCGCTAACCGCCTGATTTGGATCCTTAGATGTAAATAAATACACATCAGTAGCTTTTAAATAATCTAAAAGCTGATTCACCTCGAGATATTCATTCACAAATCGAACATTGTTTTCTAAATTTAATTCTGCTACTATTGCATCGAGAGAATTTCTATAAACGTCTACGTTATTGACAATAGTATTGGGATGCGTTTTTCCTAAAATTAAATAGAGAACATTTGGAAATTTTTCTACAATTTTTGGAAGCGCTCTCAAACCAGTTTCGATACTTTTTCCTTCACCAAGTAATCCAAAAGTTGAAAGAACGATTCTATCTTCAAAATCAAATTTTTTCTTAGCTTTTTCAGTAGTTTCATAGTCTACCAAGTGTGTTCCATGAGGGACTAATGAAATATCATTCTCTGCGATATTGTAATCTTCTATTAGTATGCTTTTTGATTTATTAGTCATTACAAAAATCGCTTTCGAATAACTGCAAAGCAATTGCACAACTGCCTTTAAATCAGGATTAGGATTAGGAAGCACAGTATGAAAAGTGTATGCTACTGGTTTTTTTAACTCCTTCAAAAAATCTAAAATATAATCTCCGTACTGACCACCAAACAAACCAAACTCATGCTGAATGTGCACTAATTTAACATCAGGATCACTATTTATTTGAGAAGCAACTTTTACATAAGCTTCTTTTTCTTTAGAAGGCAAATGATATGTAGATGAAGCGCTTGCCTCACCAGAAAAAGTTATTTCGCAAACTTCACTAATTATACTTTTCCCATAAATTTTATTAATTGCATTAATAGTATCCTCCGTAAAAGTGGCTATACCACAATGCGTAGGAGGAAAAGTAGAAAGAAAAACTATTTTTGAATTTTTTGAGAGCGTTTTCATCTGTATTGGAAAATTATATTAATTCAGTGCTTCTATTTATATCGTCTAATATTAGATTACTATCTAAATCAGTTGGATATTGTAAAAATTGATTGATGCTTGTTTTATTGCTGTGTGACTGATTCCCCTTAATTAATAGAGACGTAAGCTTTTTGTACATGCCCGAACGGATGGAAAGGACATGCGCCATTACAGCTACTTCAGCAACCTGACACCCGTGTTCTTCGTTTAATCAAACATCGAATCAATTTTATTATCATATTTTAAAACAATAAATATGTAGTCAAATCTTTTTTTATTTTTATTTCTAAATCAATAAAAATAAATTAAAAAAAATTGTTTTTAAATGTATTGTAAAGCTATAAATAGTTCACTGATTGCTAGTTATACAATTATTTCAAATCCTTATACTATTTACATATTTGTCTTAAACAAAACTTAAAAAGAATGAAAATTGTAACATTGGAATAATTTTATACTATTTTTTTGTAGCTTTGAGTTAGTTCCATTTATAAGTTGCTATTAAATAGTAAATGATTTAGAGTAATAGTAATTAATACTAATTCAGTAATGCTATCTAACTCTTTAAAAAAGTGTGAATGAATTAATAATTTTTTATAGACTTAAGCATAAGTTGTAATACATAAGGCATCAATTAACTTAAAAAAATTGCAAGGTGATTTGCAATAGAAAAGTTCTTAGTAGTTATTTCTAATAAATTTAATAAAACAAAAGTTCGCATCATTCAAGCGAAAAACAATCCCCGAAATTGTAATAAACCCCAAACAAATTATTAATTAAAATACATTTTATGCGAGTTCCCGTAATAAGAAAAAATACAGTTTTTTATCCAGATGCTAAAAGAGTAGTTGCGAGATATTTTATGAATGGTGATGAACGTACGCAAAATTTAGTGAGTCGCATTATGATGTTAGATGAAAAGCAAGTCTCAGTAAGTCTAGAACATACGTTAAGGGAATTTGCGAGAAGACATCGAAACATTTCTAAAATATTTTTCTCCCATTGTGAAAGAATAAGAGGTATTATCGAAGGAATGCAGATCAATTATAATGAATTGACAGATGAACGTAAAATGTTAATTGGTTCCTATTGCACTATGGAGTATGCGATAGAATCGGCAGCATTTTTTAATCCTTCTATTGTCGAGGATTTGGACCAATCTGATTTAGAAGAAGGTGAAACGCGAGTAATAATTTCTTTTAGGGCAACGGGTGAAGGGCATATTTCTTCCATCGTTTTTAGAAGAGGAATTTTAGACAAGAATAACAATCTCCGCGTAATGAAAATTGGAAATCATATTGATAAGGCTGAAATCCAACACAAAACTCTATATAACAAAGAGCGTTTTCTCAATAAGCTAGTTGAAATGAATATACCTCAAAAATATTCACACGATATTATGCAAAATTTACCTGAGGAATTTGAGTACTCAGTTCTACATGAATTATTAAATAACGCACTTAGAGATCCATTAATTGGTCATAATAGAAAGACTGCGTTAGAAGAAATAATTTGGTTATCAGATTCTTTTTATGATATCCAATTCAAGCACGATTCTGATTTAACAGAACGCGTTATTTTTCCAGTATCAGATTCAGAAAGTCGCGGTATAGAGGATGCACGTTTCGTTCGTTTTACAGATGATGACAACACAGTAAAAGTAATGGCAACTTACACGGCATACAATGGCCATGTAATTTTACCTAAACTGATTTCTACTGAAGACTTTTACTCTTTTAGAGTAATGCCGCTCTACGGAACAGGAGCTAAAAACAAAAATTTAGCATTATTTCCTCGAAAAATTAAAGGGAAATACGCAATGCTCTCCCGAATTGATGGTGTAAATAATTATTTAATGTATTCGGATAGACCAACACAATGGAATAATCCTGTATTACTTCAAGAGCCCAAATACTGCTGGGAATTTACGCAAATTGGAAACTGTGGTTCACCACTATGGACTACTGAAGGTTGGCTAGTTATCACGCACGGTGTCGGTGCTATGAGACGATATTGCATAGGTGCCTCACTATTTGACTTGGATAATCCTTCAATTGAAATTGGGCGTCTTAAAGAGCCTTTATTATCTCCTCTTGAAGATGAGCGCGAAGGATATGTTCCCAATGTTGTTTACTCTTGTGGATCAATTATTCACAACAATAACCTTATCTTACCTTACGCAGTATCTGATTATTCCTCGACTTACGGAGTTGTTGACCTTGCCGAATTGCTAACTGCTCTAAAGAATAGTAAGTAAGATTTTAAAGGATTTACAAGGACCCAATTTTACTTTACAAACCATGTTTCAGAGAAACTTTGTTAAAGTTTTATTTTCGAAACAACTATAAAAAAGTAAGAAACCGTCATTTGATGGTTTTTTTTGTATACATTTGTTAACCGAATGGTTAAACCATATAATTAAATCAGATGACTAAGGAGAAATCAGAAAATACGGAAATAGAAATACTTAATGCTGCTAAAGAAATATTTCAGCAAAAAGGAATGGATGGTGCTAGAATGCAAGAAATTGCAGATAAAGCCAAAATTAATAAAGCCCTCCTACACTATTACTATCGAAGTAAACAACTCCTTTTTGAAGCCGTATTTAAAAATGCATTTTCCCTACTCGCTCCTCAGCTTAATAGCGTGCTTAATGATGAAAGTGATTTATTCGAAAAAATAAGGAACTTTACTAATAGTTATATTTCGTTTGTTATTAAGCATCCCTACTTACCCAATTTTGTTATTCAAGAATTAAATAAAAATCCAGAATTCGTTTTAAAATTACGGGAGCAAAAAAACTTTCCCACCATTGATACTTTTAAAACTCAGGTAAACGACGCAATTAAAAATGGAGTTATTAAACCTATAGAAGCGGAACAATTATTTATTAATATAATTTCAATGAATGTTTTTCCTTTTATAGGTAAACCGTTATTAATGGCTTTGACTAATACAGATAAAAAAGAATATGATAGAATAGTTCAGAAACGCAAAACTGAAGTGGCAACATTTATAATTGACGCGATAAAAATTTAGAAGATGAAAAAGAAGTTAATAATAGTATTTCTATTTCTGCTACCACTGCTTTCGAGCTCACAAAACATCTTGACTTTGCAGGATTGCTATTTAATGGCGGCAAAAAATTATCCTACTGCAAAGCAAACAACTCTATTAGATCAAAAATCAAAATTTGAAACAGAAAGTATCAGCAAAGGAAAACTTCCAAAAATTGACCTTAATGCGCAAGCCACATATCAATCTGATGTTATAGGTTTTCCTTTGTCGATGCCTAATTTAACTCCGATAAATAAAGATCAGTACAGAGCCACATTAGATATCAATCAATTAATTTATAATGGTGGAATCATTGATGCAAATTCAAAACTAAAAGAGTCACAAATTAAAACACAACAGCAACAAATTGAGATCACGCTATATCAATTGAAAAGCCGAATCAATCAATATTACTTTGCTGTTTTACTACTTCAAGAAAAAAAGTCGTTATTAATTTCGAAAAATGAATTGCTATTATCGAAAGTTAAAGAAGTAAAATCAGGAGTGAAATTTGGTGCTATTCTCCCCGCGTCTGAATTAATCTTAGAAGCGGAATCGTTAAAGATCAAACAGCAATTAACGGAAATAAAGTTTGAAAATGAAAAGATAGTTCAAAATCTTTCTGAGCTAACGTTTTCACAGATAGATTCACAAACAAAATTTGTACAACCACAAGTTTCTGCTTCGACCAGCAGTACCATCAGACCGGAGCTTACATTTTTCGAATTACAAAGTGAACAATTAGAATTTTCGAAAAATTCAATAGCGAAATCAGTTCTGCCAAGAATAAACGCATTCGGTCAAGCAGGTTATGGAAATCCAGGTTTAAACATATTGAATAATACGTTTCAACCTTTTTATGTAGTAGGATTAAAAGCAAATTGGAATGTTTTTGATTGGGGAAAAAACAAAACGGATCAAAAAGTTATTCAAATCGCTAAAGAAATTGTCCTGTCAGAGAGAGAAACATTCGAATTAAATACAAAAATGCAATTACAAGAAATGCAATCAGAAATTAATAAAACTATTGAATTACTTAAAACGGATGAGGAAGTAATTGAAGTTCGAGAAAAAATAGTCAAATCAGCAAATGCTCAGATGAAAAATGGAGTAATTACCACATCAGAATACCTTACGGAATTAACTAATTTATTCGAGGCAAAAAGTTTTCTGAAAACACATGAAGTACAATTGGCTGCAGCCAAATCAAACTTTGAACTCATTAAAGGAAATTAAGAAAGTAGCAAATACATATTTATAAATGAAAAATATCAGTTTAATAATAGCACTCGCAATAGGATTATTTTCCTGTAGCAAAAATAGTGAAAAAGCGGATGGTTACGGCAATTTTGAAGCCACAGAAGTTACAGTTTCTGCGGAAGCGAATGGGAAAATAGAGTTTCTTGACATCCAAGAAGGCGATCTCGTAGAACCAAAAAAACAAGTTGGTTTAATTGATACCATCCAACTTTATTTAACAAAGCAGCAATTACTTGCTTCCAAAAATACAGTCTCATCAAAATCAGCAAATGTGTTATCTCAAAAAAGTGTTCTGCTACAACAACTTAAAACTGTAAAATTAGAGAAAGAGAGAATAAGAGGCATGTATGATGAGAACGCTGCAACGAAGCGTCAAGTTGATGAGATAGATGGAAAAGTAACTGTAATTGAGGCTCAGGTAAATGCTGTTGGCACTCAAAATGCGCCAATAATTAGCGATTTAAAATCTATCGATGTCCAAATTGAGAAAATAAACGACCAAATTCAAAAGAGTAAAATAGTAAATCCAATTCAAGGCACCATATTGTCCAAATACGCTGAATCTGGCGAAGTAACCGCTTTTGGAAAACCATTATATAAAATTGCCAACATTTCAGACATGACTTTGCGCATATTTGTTAGCGAAACTCAGCTACCGCAAATAAAGATAGGGCAAGAAGTAGCAATAAAAATTGATGCAGTAAATGAAATGAAATCTTTTAAGGGAACTATTTCTTGGATTGCTTCACAAGCAGAATTTACGCCTAAGATTATACAAACTAAAGAAGAAAGAATAAATTTAGTTTACGCCGTCAAGGTGAAAGTAAAAAATGATGGAAGCCTAAAAATAGGAATGCCAGCTGAAATGTGGATCAAATAAAAAAGACAAATAATAAAATTTAATATCATGAAAAAAACAATCGTACTACTATCAATCTTCGCATTATTCAGTTGTAAATCAGTTCCTGTAGAGCCTGTAAGAACAATGAATTTAAAAGATTTGCATACGGAACAGAAAGACGTACAAACTGCGCTTCTATTTGCTCCATCAGAAAATAAAGTGATGTCTCTACAAATAGAAAAAGGAAAGCAATTAGCAGAACATATAACTAAAGTTCCAGCACTTTTAGTTTGTGTATCAGGGAGCGGTAACTACGGAGATGAAAGCGGCAGAAAATTGTCATTAAAATCAGGTGATTACGTAAAAATTGAACCAAATATTAAGCACTGGGTGGATGCGTATGAAAACAGCAATTTTCTATTGATAAAGTAATGAGTATTATAGTTCATAACATATCAAAATCATACAAAGCTGTTAAAGCACTTGATGCTGTTTCTTTCAACGTGGAAGAAGGAGAATTATTTGGTTTAATAGGTCCTGACGGAGCAGGAAAAACAACTATTTTCCGCATATTAACCACGCTCTTAATTGCAAATGAAGGAAATGCCTCCGTCTCTGGTTTTGATGTTGCAAAGGACTTTAAATCAATTAGAAATTCTGTAGGCTACATGCCTGGCAAATTTTCTCTATATCAAGATTTGACAGTTGAAGAAAATCTAACTTTTTTCGCTACTATTTTTGGAACAACTATCGACGCAAATTACGACTTGATAAAAGATATTTACGTTCAAATAGAACCATTTAAAAATCGAAGAGCTGGAGCATTGTCAGGTGGAATGAAGCAAAAATTAGCTTTATGCTGTGCATTAATTCATGCTCCAAGAGTATTGTTCCTCGACGAACCTACAACTGGAGTGGATCCTATTTCTAGAAAGGAATTTTGGGAGATGTTAAAGAGATTACAGCAAAAAGGAATTACTATTTTAGTATCAACGCCTTATATGGATGAGGCGTCGCTTTGTGATCGAATTGCCTTGATTCAAAATGGAAAAATTTTAAAAATAGATTCGCCTGAGAATATTATAAAAAATTACGAAAAAATTATTTATGATGTTTCCACAAGAAATACGCATTCATTAATACATGATTTAAAAAATTATGCTAGTCATTATAGTGTTTACGCTTTTGGAGAATACATTCATTATATAGATAAGAATAGTGATTTTGACAGTACTAATCTCAGGAAATATCTGGAAGATAAAAATCATACCGAAATAGAGATTAAAAAGGCGAATATTACGATCGAAGATGTATTTATGGATTTGTAATTGTAAATCAAAATTTCATAAAATTGTTATTTACTGAGTATGAATAATCAAGAAATAAAACCGCAATCAGAATTTAGTTCTCGCGTTATCGATGACGCAAAAGAGAAAATTATCTCTGTTCAAAATTTGACTAAAAAATTTGGTGACTTTGCCGCAGTCGATGCTATCTCTTTTGATGTTTACAAAGGTGAAATATTTGGCTTTTTAGGAGCGAATGGCGCCGGGAAAACAACAGCAATGAAAATGCTGATTGGAATTTCAATTCCCACTGCAGGAGAAGCTCAAGTTGCAGGATTTGATGTTTTGACTAATGCTGAAATGGTTAAAAAAAATATTGGCTACATGAGTCAAAAATTTTCATTGTATGATGATTTAACCGTTAAAGAAAATATTGTTTTTTTTGGAGGAATCTATGGACTATCTCGAGCAGAAATTAAAATTAAAACTGCAGCACTTGTCAAGGAATTACAAATAGAAGCCATCATAAATAACTTGGTCGGCTCCATGCCTTTGGGTTGGAAACAAAAACTATCTTTTTCTGTTGCATTGCTGCACGAACCTAAAATAGTTTTTTTAGATGAGCCTACAGGAGGGGTTGATCCTATAACAAGAAGACAATTTTGGGAAATGATTTACACTCAAGCTTATAAAGGAACTACGATTTTTGTAACAACACATTATATGGATGAAGCCGAATATTGTGATAGAGTTTCGATAATGGTAGCAGGAAAAATTGAAGCATTAGACACACCAAAGAATTTAAAGAAGCAGTTTAATGTAGAAACAATGAACGATGTGTTTTTAAAATTAGCTAGAAATATAGAATAGCAGTATATCAAAAGTCGAACAGCTGATAATTAAGATTTAAAAAATAAAATTTGCGGATTAGCAGCACTAAAAAACAGGTAATAATCTTTAGAATCTGTTTTTAAATTAAAAAACTTCTCAATCTATGCTTTATGCTCGTCAAGTTTGCGATTAAAAACTTCATAAAATGAAACGATTTATAGGTTTTATAAAAAAAGAATTTTACCATATTTTTAGAGATAAACGATCGCTGTTTATTCTATTTGGTATGCCTATAGCTCAAATATTACTTTTTGGTTTTGCAATTACTAATGAAATTAACAACGTCGATATTGCAGTTTTAGATCATTCAAAAGACTTCGAAACACAGAAAATAATAAATAAATTAAAGTCATCGCCTTATTTTAGCATCGAAAATCAACTTGATAGCGAAAAGGAGATTGAATCAGAATTTAAAAAAGGTAAGGTTAAAGCAGTCCTAATTTTTGAACCTAATTTTAGTCAAAATTTAGTAACTAAAAAATCAGCAACCATTCAAGCTGTAACAGATGCCACTGAACCAAATGTCGCGAATACAATAGCAAATTATACTGCGGCTATAGTTCAAAATTATCAATCCCAAAAAAATAGTTTAAGTGGCAGTCCTGCCTCCGTAGAAGTGCAATCACGAATGTTCTACAACCCAGAATTAAAAAGTGTTTTCAATTTTGTTCCAGGCGTTATGACTGTGATACTAATGTTAGTTTCTGCAATGATGACATCGATCTCCATTACCCGCGAGAAAGAACTTGGCACAATGGAAATCCTTTTGGTTTCACCTTTGAAACCCTTTCAAGTTATCATTGGAAAAGTATTTCCATACGTTTTCTTATCGATAATTAACGCAGTTGTAATTTTGCTTTTAGGATATTTCGTTTTTAAAATGCCAATTAACGGAAGCCTATTTCTACTACTATTCGAAAGTATTCTCTTCATCATATCAGCCTTGTCATTAGGGATATTAATCTCTACCATCTCAGACTCGCAACAGACCGCAATGATGTTATCTCTAATGGGACTAATGTTACCCGTAATAATACTTTCTGGCTTTATTTTTCCTATAAATAGTATGCCAGTGCCCATGCAAGTAATTAGCAATATTATTCCGGCGAAATGGTTTATTATAATCGTAAAAGCGATTATGCTTAAAGGTGTAGGGATACAATATATCTGGAAAGAAACTCTTGTGTTAATTGGAATGACGCTCTTTTTTATTGCTTTGAGTATTAAAAAATATAAAATTAGATTAGAATAATTGGTCCCCTATTTATACTTATTATTATTAAAATGAGAACAATACTATTTATTGTACAAAAAGAATTCAAGCAAATTTTTAGAGATAAAAACATGCTTAAATTAATATTTATTTTGCCCATTTTACAATTATTAATATTGTCAAATGCAGCGACTTTTGATGTGAAAAATATCAACATTACTTTTGTGGATAATGATCAAAGTACGGAATCAAGAGCTTTAATAAATTCGTTCAAGGCTTCCTCCTATTTTAACCTTACAGCACCACTTTTTTCTGAAAAAGAGGCAGTTGAAGAAATGCAAAAAGGAAACACAGATATAATTGTAAATGTACCCATTCACTTTAGTCGCGCTCTAATAAAAGAACAACGTGCCAGTATTTCAGTGACGATCAATGCCATTGATGCTGCAACTGCCGGTATTGAAAATGTATATGTTTCACAAATTGTAAATGCTTTCAGTAGAAATATTTTTACTAAATCTAATTACTTTTCTAGCAATAAGGAAGTTCCCGAAAACATACTTGTTATTCCCTCTTTTTGGTATAACAATACGCTCAATTATAAAACTTTTATGGTGCCAGGAATATTAGTTTTATTAGTAACGATGCTGACTTTGTTTTTGTCATCTATGAATATTGTTAAAGAAAAAGAATTAGGAACCTTAGAACAAATAAATGTTACACCAATAAAAAAGCATCAATTCATCATTGGCAAACTCTTTCCTTTTTGGATATTAGGTTTAATAGTATTGACCGTTGGGTTACTTATTTCGAAAATGGTTTTTAACGTTCCAATGTTAGGTAGCATCACACTCATTTATCTTTTCACATCGGTTTATTTACTGTTAGTTTTAGGAATCGGGCTTTTTATATCAAATCATACTGACACCCAACAACAAGCTATGTTTATTGCCTGGTTTTTTATGGTAATTTTTATTCTGATGAGCGGTCTATTTACTCCAATCGAAAGTATGCCTAAGTGGGCACAGAAGATTACATTGATAAATCCAATCCGTTATTTTGTAGAAGTAATGCGAATGGTAATGCTCAAAGGCTCTAGTTTTGTAGATATTATTCCGCAATTTATTATTATTTCTTTATATGCTTTTGCTATGAATGGCTTATCGGTGTGGAGTTATAAAAAAAGTAATTAATAGTTAATAATAGTTTGCTCTTTTTCAAAAAGTGAAGCTGTTAAAAACGGTAGTATACATCAATGAAGAGAATAAATAGTATTTAAATTTCAAAGCCAATTAAGTAAAAAAATTACCTTTGGCACTAGTTTTACTTATACTATGAGGAGTACTAATTAAAAACTAAAATTAAATTTATGGAATATGTTGGTTATTTCGCGTCAATACTTATTGGCGTAGCATTAGGTTTAATTGGAGGTGGCGGAAGCATATTAACCTTACCAGTTTTGGTCTATCTTTTTGCGATAGAACCAGTTGTAGCTACAGCTTACTCGTTATTTATCGTAGGACTTACAAGCGCTGTAGGAAGTGCAAATTATTTTAAAAAGGGATTAGTTAATATAAAAACAGCGATCGTCTTTGGTATTCCTTCAATTATTTCTGTTTTTCTTACACGCGCCCTACTCGTACCTGCAATTCCCGACATCATTTTTTCTTCGGGAAATTTTACTTTTACAAAAGATCTTTTTTTAATGCTATTTTTTGCATTGATAATGATTTTTGCTTCTTACAGCATGATTAAAAAAGATAAAATAAAGTTAGAGATAGAACCTGAAATACAAAAGTTCAATTATCCAATTATCTTAATCGAAGGTGCTATTGTTGGTGTTGTTACTGGTCTCGTAGGTGCTGGAGGTGGTTTTTTAATAATCCCTGCATTGGTGATTTTAAGTAAATTACCAATGAAAGAAGCGATAGGAACATCACTTGCAATTATAGCGGCCAAATCACTAATAGGTTTTTTTGGAGAAAGTAGTGAGAGCGCAATCAACTGGCAATTCCTATTTACGATTTCAGCTTTTGCGATTGTCGGAATTTTTATTGGAACAGCACTTAGTAAAAAAATTGACGGTAATAAACTTAAACCTGCATTCGGATGGTTTGTATTAGTCATGGGAATCTACATCATAACTAAAGAACTTTTCTTTTAAAACGAACATTCATCAGCTAAAAAGATAGTATAGCTAAATTTTTAAATTTATTAAAAATACTAAAATCAATATGACTTTTTGAATCAAGTTTTACTCTAGCAAATTTTTGATTAAAAGATATCTGAATCTCTTCATTTCCGATAAACGTAGAACGATTTACGTTTACAATATCTTAAAAATAATGGTTACTATTATTTTCGACGAGAAAATAAAAATTTTTAATTTACTGAATATAAGACGTTTGTACTAAAATATTATTAATTTAGTGTAGATTTTAATTTAACCATTTTATAAAACTACTAAGAAGTTAAGCACTTTTAAATCTTTAGCTTTGACTAATAGTATGACACGCAATTCCAAGAGTTAAGTATAAAAAAAATGCAATTTTAATATTCATGGTAGACTTCTAATCTATTTTAAAATCGGCAAAATTATAGCTCCATTCAGTACACTTTTAATTATAAAAAAATAGCATCATGGAAACAACGAAAACAATTTATGAGCTACACGAAGAGCATAAAACTTGGTTGAACAAGCTTTTATTTTATAAAGATGAACTATTTATAATGGAAAATAGAATCTCGGAGATTGCGGAGAAAAATACCTCTATTGAAGTTCGCACAATAATAGATTATTTTTATAATCAAATAAGTATTCAGAAAGAAGAAATTGATTTTATAAAGCATGATATAAACAGCCATGAAGCATTTTTAGAAGATGCGCTACGCAAAAACCACAATTCGATCCAAAATGATAAATTTTTAGATCATAAAAAGCATAGAGAGAGCGTTACCATATTTGAAAAATTATTTAGAGAGCTACGAGAGGAATTAATTGAGTTTTTAAGTAAATGGATGTAAAATAAGATTTTTTAAGGATTCTACTTAAAAATTTGAAGTCTAAAATAGATGTCAATATATTAATTATTACGCTCTTGTAAATTACAGTATAAGTGGTCGCTTAGAAATAGTAGTACTTTGTAACATTAGTCACGCTGAATACCGAAAATAGATTCTAAATTTGTAAAGTACTTTAAAATAAAAGATATGTTTTTTCAACACGTTTACGACAAGACACTTGCACAAGCAAGCTATTTCATAGGATGCCAAAAAGCAGGCGTTGCAGCAGTTATAGATGCAAAAAGAGACGTGGACACGTACCTTGAAATTGCAAAAGCTAATAATATGAAGATTACTCATGTTTTAGAAACACACATTCACGCCGATTTTCTAGCTGGTTCAAGAGAACTAGCTGCTCTTACCGGTGCAGAAATGTATCTTTCAAGTGAAGGCGGTCCTGACTGGCAATATGAGTTTCCTCACACAGATATTATAGATGGTAGTATTCTAAATTTAGGAAATCTGAAGATAGAAGTAATACACACGCCAGGTCACACTCCTGAGAGTATTAGCTTTTTACTAACCGATTCTCCCGCAAGCGAAGAACCAGTAATGTTGTTTACAGGAGATTTCGTATTTGTAGGTGATGTAGGAAGACCAGATTTACTTGAAAAAGCAGCAGGTTTAAAAGGCACGCAAGAAATTGGCGCTAAGCAAATGTACCAATCCATTAAAAAATTTGAATCTTTACCTGCTTATATTCAATTATGGCCAGGTCATGGCGCAGGATCTGCATGTGGAAAAGCTCTTGGTGCCGTTCCAAGTTCTACAGTTGGTTACGAACTTATTAGAAATTGGGCTTTTCAGTACGATGACGACGAACCTGGATTTATAAAATATTTATTGGAGGATCAACCAGAACCGCCAAAATATTTTGCCATGATGAAAAAATTAAACAAAGTTGATCGTCCGCTTTTAACTTCAGTTCCAAAATTAAAAAAAATAGATTCTATAGAGTTGTTAAAAGCTTTAGCAGAAGGAGTGAAATTAATTGACGCACGGGACAAGACAATTTTCTCTAAAGGATTTATTCCAAAAAGCATTAATATTCAAGGAAACAATTCTTTTGCTACTTGGGCGGGTTGGTTTTTAAGTTATAACGAGCCGTTTATTATGCTCGCAGAAGAAACGCAATTAGAAGACCTTACTAGAAAATTAATGCGAATAGGATTAGATAATATTCAAGGCTATATTCCATCAACTAAAATATGGGAGGACAATGGCGGAAAGCTTGAGAAAGTAAACCAAATTAATATTGAAGATTTTAAAAAATTAATATCCGACAAGGATTCTCAAATAATAGATTTACGCAGCGCCACTGAATATAATGAAGGCCATATAAAAGGTGCTACAAATGTTTTTATAGGTGCTTTAATGGATAATTTAGATAAAATAAGTAAAGACAAAAAAGTAGTCATACATTGTCAGGGAGGCGATAGAGCAGCAATTGGCTATTCGTTATTAGCTAGAAATGGTTTTACAAACATTGTAAATTACTCTCCTGGAATGAACGAATGGAAAAGTCAAAACAATTTAGTGGTACAATAAAAATACCGTTTAAATTAAAAATATTTTAAAAAGAGAAAAATAATAGTATTTAAAATTAAAATAAAATGGAAGAAAAGATAGTGAAACATGCATTTTTAGTAGATGTTCGTACAGTAGAAGAATTTTCAGAAGGGCATGTCGCAAGCTCAACAAATATTCCTTTAGATCAGTTATTAGATCATATTGATGAATTTAAAGGAAAAGAGCAAATAGTCGTTTTTTGTAGAAGTGGTAATCGCAGCGGACATGCAAAGATGATTTTAGAGCAGAATGGTTTCAAAAATGTAATCAATGGAGGCACGTGGCAAGAAGTAGATGAAGCAAATAATAAGTTATAATTTCTCTAACTTAATTGATAAAAGATTTAATAAGTAGGGAGTTTGAATAATTAAAGATCCAACAATAACGATGAACAAAGATTTAATTTTAAGGGAAAAACTAGCTTTGCAAAGAACTATTTTAGCAAATCAATCCACCCTCCTATCCTTTTTAAGAACATCCATGTATTTTTTGATTGCTGGCTTAAGTTTAAGAAATTTACTTAAGGTCGAAAACAGCTTAGTAATTGAAGTAGCACTTTTTATTGCGGCTTTTGCAATCTTTGTGATCGGAATTGTTAATTTTCTGAAGCATAAAAAATCAATTATAAACAATAGGAAACATATTGGTGAATACCACTTAGAATACAACAAATTGTAAAATTATTTTGAATATTTAAGGATATTTAAAGGATGAAATGTTCGTTAAACTACGATATTAAGACTGATGAAAAATTGCTAACAGGGTATAATCTGTAAAACAATGAATGCTTTTGCAGTTAGTGCAATCATTTCAAACAAGAATATTGAATGATAATTATTAAAGTAATTTATTAGAAAAGAATTACCAAACAAAAACAAAATTGAAAACATCAAAAAATAAAATATTTAAAAATATTGCTTTTTTAGTATTTATAGCACTTTTTTTATTTACTCCTTTGGGAACCTTTGTCAAAGTTCAACTAAACCGATTAATTGTATTCGCTCCAAAAACGATTGAAGTCCAAGATCAAAAAGTACTTTCTACTTATCAATGGCAACTCGTGAATGCAACAGGAAAAAATGTATCACTAGAGGAATTCAAGGGGAAAATAATATTCATTAATTTTTGGGCTACTTGGTGTCCTCCTTGTATCGCTGAAATGCCTAGTTTACAAAAATTATACAACGATTATCAAAACAAGGTTGTGTTTTTATTTGTCACCACCGACCCTTTCGAAAAAGCTAATAAGTTTTTAGATAAAGAAAAATTAAGTTTACCAATTTTTCAGCCACTATCAAATCCACCATTGGAAATGGAATCATCTACAATACCTGCAACGTACGTTATTGATAAAGAAGGAAACATCATTGTAGCAAAAATTGGGACGGCAGACTGGAATAGTGATTCTTTTCGTAAAAAAATTGATGAATATCTTCAAAAGTAAAAATTTCTTGGAAGATGTTCGAAAGCTTTACATGTGAAAAAGCAAACATTTTTATTAATTCAAATGATAAAATGTTTGCAGTAAATAGCGCACTAAAAAATACATCACAATTCCTACTATCAAAAGTGTAATAAAGCAACTAATTAAATTAAGCATCACATTAGGTATAAATTTCAACCTACGGTGAGTCAATATCGGTTCTCTGCGAAGTCTTTCGTGAATATTTTCTTTGACTATTAAAATTTTATTTTTGATACTATTGTGTTTAAGATAAATTAGTCCTTGAATTTAGTTTTAGGAAGTGCAATATTAACATTCGAAGTTACACATTATTTAAGAAAAAGAACAATAATTAATGTAATTACATAGTCAAAAAAAAAGCCGAGTCAAAAAATTGAGGCGGCTTTACTATTATATTAAAATTTTGCTATAAAGTATAATCTGTATTAATAAAATTAGATTCCTTACTGTCTAATAAAGCTTGGAGAATTCCATTATTATAATCATTGTCCTTTGAAGCAACAAAGGTTCTTATTGAGAAAGAACGCAATGCATCATGTATACTCAATGTACCTACAGCTGAATCTTTGCGTCCAGTAAATGGATACACATCAGGTCCACGCTGACATGAACTGTTTAAATTCACTCGACAAACTAAATTCACTAAAGTATCAATTAAAGGTGCAATTGTTTTAATATCTCTTCCAAACAAACTTACTTGTTGTCCGTAATTTGATTCTGCCATATCATTTAATGGCTCTTGAATGTTCTTGAAAGTCATAACCGGTACAACTGGACCAAATTGCTCTTCATGATACACGCGCATATCTTTATTTATAGGAAACAAAACTGCTGGGAAAATGTAGTTCGTCAGGTGTTTTCCACCCTTTTCATTTAGTATTTTCGCACCTTTTTTAACCGCATCATCAATTAATTCTTGAATATAAGCAGGCTTCTCTTTTTCTGGAAGTGGTGTCAAAGTCACTGATTTATCCCATGGGTTTCCGTAAACTAATTCATCAACTTTCTTAGCAAAACGTCTATTGAATTCATCAGCAATCGTTTCATGTACATATAAAATCTTCAAAGCTGTACAACGCTGACCATTAAAAGACAAACTACCAGAAATACATTCTTGAATAGCTAAATCTAAATCAGCATCTGGTAAAATAATAGCAGGATTTTTAGCTTCTAATCCTAAAATTAAACGCAATCTGTTCTTATTTGGATGTTGGTCTTGCAAAGCAATCGCCGATTTACTGTTACCAATTAAAGCTAAAATATCAACTTTTCCTGATTTCATTATTGGAGAAGCCACTTCGCGTCCTCTACCGTAAACAATGTTAATGGCACCTCTTGGAAAACTACTTCTAAAAGCTTCTAATAGAGGAGAAATTAATAAAACGCCATGCTTAGCTGGTTTAAAAATTACTGTATTTCCCATTATCAAAGCAGGAATCAAAAGCGAGAACGTTTCGTTTAAAGGATAATTGTATGGTCCAAGACACAATACTACTCCCAGTGGTCCACGGCGTACCATAGCATTAACCCCTTGACTTTTCGTAAAACGGGAACTATTCCTGTCTAATAATTTATAATCTTCAATAGTATCATAAATATACTCTACGGTACGATCGAATTCTTTTTCAGAGTCAGGAAGAGATTTTCCAATTTCCCACATTAAAAATTTAACAACCTCAGTGCGTGTTGCTTTCATTTGAGTAACAAAATTCGACATACACTTGATTCGATCCGCTACTTTCATTGTTGGCCATAATCCTTGACCATTATCATAAGCTTTACTTGCTGCATTCACTGCCTCAAGAGCTTCACTCTCTCCCATAAATGGTATAGAACCTAATATAGTTGGCGCATATTCATCTGTAGAAGAAATTGTTGAAAAAACAGCTGTTGTCTGGCCTTCCCATTTTTTCAATTCTCCATCAACTAGGTAAGTATCTTGATTTAATAATGTAGTAATCTGAAATTCTTGTGGTATTAAACTCATTTGAAGGTTTGTTATAGTTATAATTTTGGTGTTTTAGAAAAGCTTTTTATGTCTTTTTTTATGGCTGTATTATTTCTCCGTCCCATTCAGTAATGCCTCCTTCTAAATTGTAAGCGTTTTCAAAACCCAATTGATTCATGATTTCGCAAGCTTTAGCACTTCTCATTCCAGAACGACAGTAGACATAATAATTATTATTTTTATCTAAATTTTCGATAGCATCTATAAATTCCTGTCCACTATGAATATCGATATTTATTGCACTGGCAATATAACCTTCATTAAATTCATCCTCGGTTCTTACGTCCAAAACAACTGCTTTTTCATCAGATTTATATTTTGAAACCCAGTCTTCTTGTGTTAAATTCATAATGATATTTTTTCTGTAAAATTACAATGTTTTTATGCAGTAAGCCAAACACCCATAGTTAAATGGAAAATATTTATAAGAAAACGTTTTCGCAAAACAGTAACTATCAAATAAGGATCAGAAATTCGTTCTTTTTTACGAAATCGCAAATTCTCAAGGCCTTAGCTAATTTATAAAATTATAATCACAATTAGATATTCGTAAGCCTTTTGAGAACTCAATATCGAGATTTTGACCGTAAATTAACGTACTTTTACAAAACAAACTATTGAAAAAAAACATTTTAATGCTTACTTCTACAAAAAATATATTTCCTTCCTTTTCTACAGAATTAGTAAAAGAAATTGAGACAAATGCAGTTATTCAGTCATTTGAAACTGATACTGTAATAATTAGAACAGGACAATATATCAAAAATACGGTTTTAGTTATCAGCGGAAAAATTAAAGTATATCGAGAGGATGAAAACGGAGGAGAATTTTTCATGTACCATCTCCAGCCAGGTCAAGCGTGTGCAATTTCAATGATATGTGCAACCAAAAATGAAAAAAGCCAAATCATGGCAAAAGTCGTAGAGGACGTTGAGTTAATCATGGTGCCATTACCATTAATGGATAAGTGGATGATGCAACATCGAAGCTGGTACGAATTTGTAATTGACACGTACAGAAGCAGGTTTGAGGAAGTTCTTGAAGTGATTGATAATATAGCTTTTAGAGCGATGGACGAGCGACTTGAGTTTTACTTAAAACGTCACGCGGAGGTATGCGGATGCAAAGAATTAAAGTTATCACATCAAGAAATCGCAACAGAATTGAATACTTCTAGAGAAGTTATTTCTCGTTTACTAAAAAAAATGGAACAACGCGGACTAGTAACTTTATACCGAAATAATATCGAACTGTTGAAATAAACTGATTAGTGAAAAATAGCTTAAGCTTTTATTACTCTAAATCCTCTATTTTTTTCGAATTTCAATATTTACCATTATAAGTAAATATCACACAAAGCAGCTAATTAAAAAGTAGATCTTAGACTTTAATTAAATCAATTTATTTAATTTTAAAGATTGTTTTTAAATAGCATTAATCAATTTGTTTATTTTGGATTCCTACCGATAATAAAAAATAGTACCCTTTCAACTTCCTACGAAAAAAATAAAAAACTTATAAAACCCTTACTGATTCAAAAGTACCAATGTAACAATTGTCACTTTATATCTAAAAAATTAGAGGTAAATTTGTACTATAAATATAAAAGAAAACTATCATGCAAATAGAGCAAATATATACTGGATGTCTAGCGCAAGGAGCTTATTACATAACTTCTAATGGAGAAGCTGCGATTATAGATCCATTACGCGAAACCAAACCCTATTTAGAAAGATTAGAGAGAGACGGAGTTAATTTAAAATATATTTTTGAAACCCATTTTCATGCTGACTTTGTATCTGGCCATATTGACCTTAGTAAAGAAACTGGTGCGCCTATAATATATGGTCCAAATGCAACATGTGAATTTGATTGTATTTCTGCTGTAGATGGTCAAGTATTTAATGTGGGTAAAATTAAAATAAAAGTAATACATACTCCAGGACACACTATGGAGAGTACAACATTCTTACTAATTGATGAGAATGGGAAAGATCATGCTATTTTCTCTGGAGATACATTGTTTATTGGTGATGTAGGAAGACCAGATTTAGCTCAAAAAGCAGCTTCAATGACACAAGAGCAGCTAGCTGCAATTTTATTCCATTCTCTTAGGTCGAAAGTTATGACGCTTGCTGATGACGTAATTGTTTATCCAGCTCACGGTGCTGGAAGCGCTTGCGGTAAGAATATGAGTAAAGAAACGGTTTCTACAATAGGTGAGCAAAAAAAGACAAATTATGCCTTACGAGCAGATATGACTGAACAAGAGTTTATTAAAGAAGTTACCGATGGTTTACTACCGCCACCTGCTTATTTTGGCATGAACGTAGCGATGAATAAAAAAGGTTACGATAGTTTTGAAAATGTTTTAAACTTAGGTATGCGAGCTTTATCAGCAGTAGAATTTGAAGCTGCTGCCGAAGAAACTGGAGCATTAATGCTAGACACTCGTAAAAATGGAGTATTTGCAAAAGGTTTTATTCCACAGTCTATTAACATTGGAATAGATGGTGATTTTGCTCCGTGGGTTGGTGCTATGATTGCTGATGTTAAACAGCCAATTCTAATAATCTGCGAAGTTGGTCAAGAAGAAGAAACTGTGACAAGATTAAGTCGCGTTGGGTTCGATAATCTAATGGGCCATCTTGAAGGTGGATTTGAAAGTTGGAGAAAATCGGGTAAAGAGATTGATACAATAAACAGAATTTCAGCGGAACAATTTGCAAAAGAACTAAAAGTTGGCGAAAGCAAAATTATAGATATTCGTAAAGAAAGTGAATATAGTGCAGAACACGTTGAAGAATCGTATAGTAGACCTCTTGCTACAATAAATGACTGGATAAAAGATATTGATTCGAAAGAACATTTTTATATGCACTGCGCAGGTGGTTATAGAAGCATGATTGCAGCCTCAATTTTAGAAGCGCGTGGTTATAGAAATTTCACAGAGATTGAAGGTGGTTTTAATGCCATTTCTAGAACTACCTTACCAAAAACTGACTTTGTTTGTCAAAGTAAAGTATTGTAAATGAAATTTCTATTATTAAAATAGCAGAAATTAGTAGTGCGATTTTTATAAATTTAAAAAATCGCATTGCTACATTTATTAATAAATGTTTCTTTGATGCAATATAAATATGTGACCTTTTTTACAAAGCAAAGTATTATTTACATATAATATATTAGTGGTAAAAAAATATTAAAAACTTACTAAATGGACAATAACAAATGCTGTACTAACTCTAAAGAAAACAAATTAGACGCAGACTATTGGGATGATCAATACAAAGCTAAAAAGACAGGATGGGATTTAGGAACTGTTTCACCACCCATTAAGTCATACTTTAATACTTTAAAAGACAAAAATATTGCAATTCTAATTCCTGGATGCGGTAATACTTATGAAGCAGAATATTTGCTTGTTAAAGGTTTTACAAATATTACTATCATTGATATTGCACCAACATTAGTACAAGAGTTAAAAAATAAATTCGATAACAATAAAAGTATAAAAATAATATTAGGCGATTTCTTTTTACATAATGGCAAATACGATCTAATTATTGAACAAACTTTTTTTTGTGCGTTGTCTCCACATTTACGTGAAAATTATGTTTTAAAAATGCATCAATTATTATCAGAACAAGGTGTATTAGCAGGACTGCTATTTAATAGAACATTTGAAATTGGACCTCCTTTCGGTGGCAATAAAGAAGAATATCGCGAACTTTTTAAGTACTATTTTGAGTTTCTTAATTTCGATCAATGTTACAACTCTTTCGGACCACGAACTGATTCTGAGTTATTTTTCGAATTTAAAAAAAGAGTTATTCGTTAGTTAAAATTTACAAATAAACAGATTCGCAATATCCAAAGCTTAGAGACAAATAAAGAGTAAATAGGAAAAGAATAACTTATTAAAGATTTATAGAGTACATATTGCATACAAATAACTATTGAGTTCGATTTTTTAAATCACAAATGCCGGAACAAATACGAACTATTAACTTTTACACCGGAACACTTAAATACTAATAAGATGAAAGATTTACTTTTAAGAAATTGGCATCCTATGCGATTCGCTCGCTTAGCATTTTCAATATTTTTATTTATTCAAGCATATATTTTAAATCAATGGTTTTTTATAGCTTTTGGTTTATTTTTCTTGATTCAAGTAATTTTTAACTCAGGGTGTGGTGTGAACGGATGCGCTGTGCCAAACAAAAAATATAAAAGAAGATGAGTAAATTTGATACAATTATTAATTCCGAAAAGCCAGTTTTAATAGACTTTTTCGCCACTTGGTGCGGACCTTGTAAAATGCTAGGACCCATATTAAAAGAAGTTAAAGATAGTTTAGGCGAAAGAATATCCATAATTAAAGTAGATGTAGATAAAAACCAACAGATTGCTTCTAAGTATCAAGTTCGCGGTGTCCCAACTATGATCCTATATCAAAGAGGGCAACAATTATGGAGACAGTCAGGCGTACTAACTAAGCAAGAAATAATTAAGAATATTCTTGAGAAAAGCAATAAATAAAATTTTAATTAAAAAATCTGTTCTAGAGTCATTATTAAAAAAGCTATTACTCTAATTGGATAAAGATGTTTATAGAAACTTAATTCTAAAACTCACCTTTACTATTTAAACTACTATAATCTTTTATGGCAAAGGAAAAACAATACCGTCTTTCAAAAACGGAATCATTATTTGTTAAAGCACCTCTTTCTAGATTAAAAAATCTTTCGTTTGTGTTCCAAGTAGGATATCACTTTATAAGATCATTTCAAAAGATGCATTTTATCGGACCGTGCGTTACCGTTTTCGGTTCTGCTCGCTTTGGCCCAGAGACGGATCATTACCAAAGTACTGAAAGAATTGCTGCAGGAATAGCAAAGTTAGGATTTACTATAATGACTGGCGGAGGTCCGGGTATTATGGAGGCTGCAAATAAAGGAGCATACGAAAATGGTGGCTATTCTGTTGGAACAAATATTGTTTTACCTAGAGAACAAAAACCAAATCCTTACGTGCATAAATGGATTTATATCCCTTACTTCTTTGTTAGAAAAGTAATATTAGTAAAGTATTCATATGCCTTTGTAGTGATGCCAGGCGGAATAGGAACTTTGGATGAATTATTTGAAGCACTTACTTTGGTTCAAAATAATATTATTGACGATTTCCCTATAATTATTTTTAATTCGGTTTATCACGAGGATATTATTAATCACATGCAAAAGATGGTTGATGATGAAAGTATCAGCCCAGAAGATATGAATTTACTGTTTGTAACAGATTCTGAAGAAGAAGTAATTAATCATTTAAGAAATCACGCAATCAAACAATTTGGTTTAAAGCGAAAAGAATATAAACCAAAGTGGTGGTTAGGAGAGAAGAAGAGATAAAATTATCAATTTACTAGTCATAAAAATTATAATCATTTAGTTATATTCATAAAACTTGAATACTTTAAGAAATGATTTTTTTATTAATTGAGCTTAGTCTTTTTTTAAAAGAATATCTCTCTTAAAGTAATACTGTAAACAATTCAGAAGTTCCAACTAAGAAGGCACAAGATTTTTATAATGTATTCCTATGAAACTTTTGCCCACTCTACTTAGATTTGGGTTTAAGATCATAAATATTTAACAGTAACACTGAAAGCTGAATTTAAGAAAGTAGTGACAGATAATCTATAAAATTTGGAAAAACTAAAATTCCCATTTAGTAATAAAAATAGAAACCAGACATTTAATAAAAATTTTATTAGATTCTAAAGTCCCAACCAGTTCGAAAAGAAAAAACCCTTCATCTTACTAAGTAAGGGTTTTTAAAGAAATGCGACGACATACTCTCCCGCATAACTGCAGTACCATCTGCGCAGGCGTCCCGAAGTTTCGGGATTTACTTCTCTGTTCGATCAGTTTTTAATTAATTCCCAAAGTTTCATAAAACAAAAAACCTATCATCTAAATGATGAAGTATTTTTAAAGAAAGGCGACGACATACTCTGGATCAATACATAATGTTGTGGGGAAATATTAAAATCTAGATATTTGTGATTCCAAATTATAGCAAATGCAAGATTCCTACAGCGAACTAATCAAGTTACTATTACCCGAAATAATTGTTGAATACTTTGAATTGACCTCTTATAAAAAGGAACAGGAGATACTTCATTTGTATCTAAAAGAGATTAATTCGATTCCCAAAGAATACAGACCTTTTAAATTAAGTTCAAAAGGCTTCTTTGATGAGATAACTGTTCAGGATTTTCCTATTCGTGGACATCAAGTATACCTGCATATTACTCGTAGAAGATGGCTGAACGAAGACACTGGAAAAGTAGTTTTTAGAGATTGGAATTTAGTAGCTGACGGAACTCGTGTAACACAGGAGTTTGCGTCTTTTTTAAAAGAGATCAATAGATTCCAACCCAAATAATTGTAAAGCTATAGCCTCTTTCTATGGGGTTTCTGGAAGAAATTTGCAATATCAGTACAAAGATTACCTAAGTGATTTTAAAGCTTGGAAACAAAAGTCGCACGCAAAACAATGGCTTATTTTTCCTGAAAACATTGGAAAAAGATTATCAATAGATGAAACGTCTCTCTCTAATGGCGAACTCTATACTATTGTAACCAATAAAGCTGGCAAAGGTAGAAAGGGAACTATAGTAGCCATGATTGCTGGAACCAAAGCAGAAACAGTAATTGCTATACTAGAAAAAATACCATTAAAGCTAAGGAATTCAGTTACTGAAATAACACTCGATATGGCGGCTAACATGGGTCTTATTGCTAAGAAATGCTTCTCTAATGCAGTAAGAGTTACGGACCGATTCCATGTCCAAAAACTAGCGCTCGAAGCTTTACACGAAATCAGGATTAAATATAGATGGCAAGCAATTGACATCGAGAATGATGCTATTGAAAAAGCTAAATCCACAAAAGCTAAATTCGAACCCAAAATACTATCAAACGGTGATACCATTAAGCAACTATTAGCTAGAAGCCGTTATATCTTATATAAAAACAAATCAAAATGGTCTGAAAACCAATCTGAAAGAGCGAGATTTTTATTCGAATTGTATCCTGATATTGAAAAAGCATACCAGCTATGTCAAGACTTACGAAATGTTTTTGAGAATACTACCGATAAAATTTACGGTCTAAGTAAATTAGCTCGATGGCATGAAAAAGTAGCTCAAGCTGAGTTTAAATCATTTAATACAATATCTAGATCAATACAGAATCATTATCAAACAATCTTAAACTATTTTGATAACAGAAGTACCAATGCTTCAGCGGAATCTTTCAATGCTAAAATAAAAGCTTTTAGATCTCAATTTAGAGGAGTGAGAAACATAGAATTTTTCCTGTTTAGACTAACGAACATATATGCCTAATTTTTGCTACTCCACAGGTTTTCGTTATGATCCCAGAAAAGTTGATTTCTTCCTATTTAGATTAACTAAGTTATTTGCATAATCCCCAACTTTTGTTCTTGATCCTAAATTCTAATGGTAAGGGTTGAATTAAATATATTTTACCAACTTTTTATAAAACAAAAAACCCTATTCACATAAATGAATAGGGTTTTTAAAGAAAGGCGACGACATACTCTCCCACATAACTGCAGTACCATCTGCGCAGGCGGGCTTAACTACTCTGTTCGGGAAGG
>NZ_JBANDI010000018.1:0-79346 GCF_039123485.1 Flavobacterium sp. PL12 | reverse complement strand
TTTTTTAAGTTCTAGATATCTCATAATGAGATAAATATACGGAATTTATGATGTATAAACAATAAAATACGACATTATTTTATTCTAATTACTTAGATTGTTTTTTGCTTCTAAAAAATTTGATTATAGTCATGTTTAATATTCCGCTAAGACAAACAGATTACAATAAAATGAAATGATTTTTTTGTTATTTATTTATTTTAGTTGCTTTATGTTATATTTTTTTTAACTTTATGACTCACTAAATGAATGAGTTATGACAGTAAATCAAATTTTAAGTACTAAAGGAAAGGAAGTGTATTCCATTCTTTCAACAAACACTGTTTTCGAAGCGCTGACAGTTATGAGTGAAAAGAACATTGGTGCAATTCTAATAATAGAAAACACGATTTTAAAAGGTGTTCTTTCTGAAAGAGATTACGCTAGAAAAATTGTTTTAAAGTCTAAGTCTTCTAAGAAAGCGTTTGTTCACGAAATTATGGAGACTGATGTTGTAACAGTAACTCCTTCAGATAATTTAGAATTTTGTATGGAATTAATGAGCAAAAGGAGAGTGAGACATTTGCCAGTTTTAGAAAACAATATTGTTATTGGAATTATTTCGATAAGTGATGTTGTAAAAGCAATAATGGAAATGCAGAAAGATACGATAGAGCACTTAAACTCATACATTACGCAATAAAATCCTTAAAGCGTAATATTTATAATAGCCACAGATATTGTGGCTATTCTTGTTTGTTTCTATTGATAGTACGGTGATTTTTAGAAAAGATTAAGATAAATGACAACTTTTTAAACCAAGTCCTCTATCTTTGTCGGCTAGAATAAAATCTAATATCAATGGAAAAGAATAGTAAAAGAAGAGAAGCGTTATTGTACCATGCGAAACCAACTCCTGGTAAAATTCAAGTAGTTCCTACTAAAAAATATGCAACACAAAGAGATTTATCTCTAGCTTATTCACCGGGTGTCGCGGAGCCTTGTTTAGAAATTGTAAAGGATGTAAATAACGTTTATAAATATACTGCAAAAGGAAATTTAGTTGCAGTAATCACAAATGGAACAGCAGTTTTAGGTCTTGGCGATATTGGTCCAGAGGCTTCAAAACCAGTAATGGAAGGAAAAGGATTGTTGTTTAAAATATTTGCTGATATTGATGTTTTTGACATCGAAATTGGAACAAAGGATATCGAAGAATTCATTCAAACTGTAAAAAATATTGCTCCTACTTTTGGTGGAATCAACCTTGAGGATATTAAAGCTCCAGAATCCTTCGAAATCGAAAGAAGATTAGTTGAAGAATTGAACATACCGGTTATGCATGACGATCAGCACGGTACTGCAATTATCTCTTCAGCAGCATTATTAAACGCATTAGAATTAGCAGATAAAAAAGCAGAAGATGTAAAGTTAGTTGTTTCAGGAGCGGGATCAGCAGCGATAGCATGTGCTGATTTATATCTTTTATTAGGTGTGAAAATTGAAAATATTTTTATGTTTAATAGTAAAGGATTGTTGACAAAAGATAATCCTAAATTATCTAATTTGCAATTGAAGTATGCTAAAGATATTCCTCAAATGAATTTAGAGGAAGCATTAGTTGGTGCTGATGTTTTCTTAGGTTTATCTACGGGAGATATTATGTCTGCTCAAATGTTGCTTGGTATGGCTGAAAATCCTATCGTTTTTGCGATGGCAAATCCTGATCCAGAAATTGACTACAACCTTGCAATTGCAACGCGTAGTGATGTAATTATGGCAACGGGTCGTTCTGATTATCCTAATCAAGTTAATAATGTTCTTGGATTTCCATATATTTTTAGAGGTGCTCTTGATGTTAGAGCTACGACAATTAACGAAGCTATGAAGATGGCAGCCGTTAGATCGTTGGCTTTACTAACTAAAGAGTCAGTTCCAGAACAAGTAAATGTTGCTTACGGCGCTACAAAATTAAACTTTGGTAGAGAATATATCATTCCAAAACCTTTTGACCCAAGGTTAATTACTGTTGTTGCTCCGGCTGTTGCCAAAGCAGCGATGGATTCTGGTGTAGCTCAAAACCCAATTACAGATTGGAATAAATACGAAGAAGAGCTTTTAGACCGATTAGGTAACGACAATAAAATGTTGCGTTTGATGACTAATAGAGCTAAAACAGATCCTAAAAAAATCGTTTTTGCTGAGGCAGATCATCTAGACGTTCTTAAAGCAGCGCAAATTGTCTGGGAAGATGGAATTGGTTTTCCAATCTTACTTGGAAACAAACAAATAATTTTAGAATTAAAAGAGGAAATTGGCTTTAATGCTGATGTTCAAATTATAGATCCGAAAACAGACGAAGAAGAAGCACGTAGAAATAAATTTGCAACAACGTATTGGACTGCAAGAAAAAGACGTGGCATTTCATTTTTTGATGCCCAAAAATTAATGCGTGAAAGAAACTATTTTGCCGCAATGATGGTGAATGAAGGTGAAGCTGACGCTTTGGTTACTGGACATTCTAGAAGTTATCCTGCAGTGGTAAAACCAATGCTTCAACTTATAGAAAAAGCACCTGGAGCTTCGATTGTAGCTACTACAAACATGATGATGACGTCACGTGGTCCAATGTTTTTATCAGATACTGCAATAAATATTAATCCATCAGCTGATGATCTTGCTAAAATTGCAATTATGACTGCAAAAACGGCTAGGATGTTTGGTGTGGAACCAGTTATTGCAATGATATCATTTTCTAATTTTGGTTCTTCAACAAGTGAAAGTGCGACTAAAGTTAGAGAGGCAGTTGCTTACTTACATAAAAATCATCCAGATATAATTATCGACGGAGAAATTCAAGTTGATTTTGCATTAAACTCAGAGTTGATAAAAGATAAATTTCCGTTTTCAAAATTAGCTGGTAAAAAAGTCAATACATTGATTTTTCCAAATCTAGATTCTGCTAATATTACTTACAAGCTTTTAAAAGAGTTAAATAAAGTAGAGTCTGTAGGTCCAATTATTCTGGGATTAGATAAACCAGTTCACATTTTTCAACTAGGTGCGAGCGTAGAAGAGATGGTAAACATGGCTACTATCGCAGTTATTGATGCTCAAGAAAAACAGAGTAAAAAAGTAAAATAATCTACTGTTACGTAACAAAGAAGTAAAGTTAAAGTTGTAAAATTAAGTTAATCGTATGTTAAATTTGTTATATTTGAACATATTTTACTACTCATGATAGCACATTTACAAGGCAAGTTAGTTGAGAAATCACCTACGCAAATAATTATTGATTGTGGAGGCGTTGGTTACCATGTTAATATCTCATTACATACTTATTCTTTGTTACCAAATACAGATTTCATAAAAGTGTATACGCATCTTCAAATTAAAGAGGATGCGCATACACTTTTTGGTTTTATGGAAAAGTCAGAAAGAGAAATTTTTAGACTTTTATTGTCCGTTTCAGGAATAGGTGCAAGTATAGCGCGTACAATGCTTTCTTCATTAGATCCTAAGCAAATTACTAATGCTATTGCATCTGCTGATGTTGTTACAATTCAATCTATAAAAGGCATTGGAAGCAAGACTGCTCAACGAGTGATATTAGATCTAAAAGAGAAAGTCTTGAAATTATATGATTTAGATGAAGTTTCTATGCCACAAAGCAATAGAAATCGAGATGAAGCGTTATCAGCTTTGGAAGTTTTAGGTTTTGTACGAAAAACTTCAGAAAAAATAATAGAAAAAATTGTTAAAGAAGATCCCGATGCTTCTGTGGAGACAATAATAAAAAAAGCATTAAAAAGCCTATAAAAAGGCATTTAAGAAACAAGAGTTATATGCATAAAATTTGTACTTTTTTACTTGTTTTATCTTGTGGTTTTGCAGCACGCGCACAGGTAAAAGAGGTTCCTCAGGATACTGTTCAAACTGGTTTTTCTGTCGGAAAACTGCAGCTAAAAAATCCGCAAAGCATTCTATCTGCGTACACTTATGATCCCGTAACAGATCGCTACATCTATACTAATTCAGTAGACGGTTTTTCAATAAATTATCCTATAATTTTGACGCCAAAAGAATATGAGAGCTTAGTCTTAAAGGAGTCTATGCGCGATTATTTTAAGAAAAAAGTTGATGCCGTCGATGGAAAGAAAGAGGGAAGTGAGCTTGACAAAAGAGATTTACTACCTCGTTATTATGTTAAATCTGGTCTTTTTGAATCTATATTTGGAAGTAATACAATAGACGTTAGACCTACTGGATCTGTAGAAATGGATTTAGGAATGCGTTACACGAAGCAAGATAATCCTTCATTTTCGCCTCGAAATCGATCTAATACTTCTTTTGATTTTGATCAAAGAATAAGTATGAGTTTAATGGGGAAGGTGGGTACACGATTAAATGTAAACGCCAATTATGATACTCAATCTACATTCGCATTTCAGAATTTAATTAAATTAGAGTATTCTCCTTCAGAGGATGATATTATTCAAAAAATTGAAGTTGGAAATGTAAGTTTACCATTAAACAGTTCATTGATAAGAGGAGCGCAAAGTTTATTTGGAGTTAAAACAAAATTACAATTTGGCAAAACCACTATCACAGGTGTTTTTTCTGAACAAAAATCACAGACTAAAAGCTTAGTTGCTGAAGGTGGCGGAACAATTGAGAATTTTGAAATGTTTGCGTTAGATTACGATTCAGATCGTCACTTTTTCTTATCTCAATATTTTAGAAATAGATACGATAAATCATTAGCAAATTATCCATTTATTGATAGTAGAGTTCAGATTTCGAGAATTGAAATTTGGGTAACTAATAAGCAGAACAGAATTACTACAACCAATAATAATCTAAGAAATATAATTGCATTACAAGATTTAGGTGAAGCGCAGCTTTCTGGTTTAGCAGATAATGAAGTTGTTGTATTAGATCCTGCAACAGGAATTTTTAATAAGCCTTTTGATTCTCCTACCGATAACACTAATAACGATTACGATCCCGCTCAAATAACTCTAGGTACTGGTTTACTAAATCCTAATATTCGCGAAATTGTAACTGCTAATTCAGGGTTTAATGCTACCGTAAGTGAAGGTCAAGATTATTCCAAATTAGAAAACGCAAGAAAACTAAATCCGAATGAATATACTTTTAATCCGCAGTTAGGTTATATTTCGTTGCAGCAACGTCTAGCTAATGATGAAGTATTAGCGGTTGCCTATCAATATACGATAGGAGATAAGGTGTATCAGGTTGGAGAATTTGGTAACGATGGCGTAGATGCTACGATTGTCACAGGAAATACTCCTGCAACCACTGCGATTATTTCTCAAAGTTTGGTTTTGAAAATGCTTAAAAGTAACTTGACAAATGTTAAAAATCCAGTTTGGAATTTGATGATGAAAAACATCTACCAGATTCAAGGAGGTTATCAATTGAAGCAAGAAGATTTTAGATTTAATATTCTTTACACAGATCCTTCGCCATTAAATTATATCAGTGAAGTTCCTGGAAGTCCTTTTCCAGCAAATCCATCTAAAGAAAATGAAATTGCAGAAACTCCTTTACTGAAAGTATTCAACTTAGATAAATTAAATTATAATAACGATCCGCAAGCTGGTGGTGATGGATTTTTTGATTTTATGCCAGGTTTAACTATCGACGCGCAAAATGGAAGAATAATCTTTACTACTAAAGAACCATTTGGTGAATTGCTGTTTTCTAAATTGGCAAACAACGGCGCTGGAGAAACATATAGCAATCCGTCATCATACAATGCAAATCAAAAGAAATATGTGTTTCGTAATATGTACAGAAATACACAATCTGGCGCGCTACAAGACAGTGATAAAAATAAGTTTTTATTAAGAGGAAAATACAAATCTAGCGGAGGCGACGGTATACCAATTGGTGCATTTAATGTTCCACAAGGTTCAGTGGTTGTAACTGCAGCTGGAAGAGTTTTAGTCGAAGGAATAGATTATAGTGTGAATTATCAGCTAGGTCGCGTTCAAATTTTAGACCCATCTCTACAAGCTTCAAATACACCTATCGAAGTTTCTCTTGAAAATAATTCCGTTTTTGGTCAACAGACTAGAAGATTCATGGGTTTGAATGTAGAACATAAAATCTCAGATAATTTTGTAGTAGGTGGTACATTTTTAAAAATGTCTGAAAAGCCATTTACACAAAAATCAAGCTTTGGACAAGAATCTGTAAATAACACCATATTTGGTTTTAATACTAACTTTTCTACAGAAGTTCCCTTCTTAACTCGTTTAGTGAACAAATTGCCAAATATAGATACTGATGTGCCTTCAAATCTTTCGATAAGAGGAGAAATTGCATTTTTAAAACCTGATTCTCCAAAAGCGGATCAGTTTCAAGGTGAATCTACTATTTACGTAGATGACTTTGAAGGTTCTCAATCTACTATTGATATGCGTTCTGCTTACTCATGGAGTTTAGCATCGACGCCTGCACGTAATGCCAGAAGCACTTATGATTTTAATGCTAGCGCCAATGACTTGAGTTACGGATTTAAAAGAGCGAAATTAGCTTGGTACACTATCGATCCAGTTTTTTATACACAAAAGCCATCGGGTATTTCTAATGAAGATCTTTCTTTGAATTCGACTAGAAGGATTTTTAGTAGAGAATTATATCCACTTACTGATATTGCACAAGGTCAAACTCAAGTTGTAAATACACTTGATTTGAGTTATTATCCATCTGAAAGAGGTCCATACAATAACAATGCAAATGTTGCTGCAGATCCAATTTCTAATTATGGTGGAATAATGAGAGCTATTAATTCAACAAATTTCGAACAAGGAAATGTTGAATATATTCAGTTTTGGGTATTAGATCCCTATGTAGGAAATGGCCAATCAACACAAACCAACACTGGAAAAATCTATTTCAACTTAGGAGAAGTTTCAGAAGATGTTTTGAAGGATGGAAGAAAGCAATACGAAAACGGACTTGGACCTGACCAAATATTAACCAACCCAAGACCGCTTTGGGGAGATGTACCAGCTTCTCAATCATTAATTTATGCTTTCGATACAAATGCCGATAACAGAAAAAATCAAGATGTAGGTTTAGATGGTTTGTCAAATGCTAATGAAGGGTCAGTCTATACTAATTTTGCTACAGAACTAGATCCAGCAGCTGATGATTATACTTATTATTTAAATACTACAGGTGGAATTGTAGATCGTTATAAAAACTATAATGGTACAGAAGGAAACTCAGCAGTTAATATTAATGATCCTAATAGAGGATCGACTACACTTCCTGATGTAGAAGATATCAATAGAGATAACACAATGAATACCATCAATGCATATTATGAATATAGTATTGATGTAAGACCTGGAATGAATGTAGGTCAAAATTATATTACTGATGTTAGAAATACTCAAGTAACCTTACCAGATGGTTCTAGCACCGAAGCAAGATGGTTGCAATTTAAAATTCCAGTTTCACAGCCAGAAAATACAATTGGAAACATTTCTGACTTTAGATCCATTCGTTTTATGAGAATGTTTATGACTGGTTTTAGTTCAGAGGTGACGGTTCGTTTTGGAGCATTAGATTTAGTGCGAGGTGAATGGAGAAGATACACAAATACACTTGATTTTAATGATACAAATGTTGCAGATGATAAAACTGTTTTAGACGTTTTAGCTGTAAGTATTCAAGAGAATAATGAGAGATGTCCTGTAAATTATGTTTCTCCACCGGGAGTTGAAAGAGAACAATTGTATAATAACAATACGATTATCAATCAAAACGAACAAGCATTGTCTTTAAGAGTTTCAGGAGATGGTTTAGAACCTCAAGATTCAAGAGCTGTTTTTAAAAATGTAAGTATTGATATGCGTCAGTTCAAGAAATTGAAAATGTTTTTACACGCTGAATCATTGCCAGGTGAGATTGGTCTTCAAGACGATCAAATGGTAGGTTTTATACGTTTTGGAAATGACTTTACGCAAAATTTCTATCAAATAGAAATTCCTTTAAAAGTGACGCTTCCATCAGGAACATCTACTTCAGACTGTAGTTCTTTAAGTTCAGAATCTGTTTGGCCAGAAGAAAATGAGATTGATTTATCATTAGCATTATTGACCAAATTGAAAATATTAGCAATGAGTATTGATCCAACTAGTTTGCCAACTGATGGAATTTACTATCCCGATTCAGATCCTAATAAACCTGAAGGTGACGGAACAAATAGACTGCGATTAGGTATAAAAGGAAATCCAAATTTTGGTTTAGTGCGTACTCTTATGGTTGGTGTTAAAAACAGCGATCTTCGTAATGATATTAAAGGAGAAGTTTGGTTCAATGAGCTTCGTTTAGCGGATATGGATAACCAAGGTGGTATGGCTGCAGTTGTAAACGTTGATTCTAACTTAGCTGACTTTGCTACTGTATCAGCATCAGGTAGAAAAAGTACTATCGGTTTTGGAGCTTTGGAACAAGGACCAAATGAACGCAGTAGAGAAGATACGAAGCAGTACAACATCGTTACAAACATGAATCTTGGAAAGTTACTTCCTCAAAAATGGGGAGTAAATTTGCCTTTCAATTATGCTATTGGAGAAGAGACTATTACTCCTGAGTATGATCCTTTCAATCAAGATATAAAATTAAAACAGTTACTTGAAAACACAACAGACCAGAATAAAAGAGATAATATAACAAGTCGCGCAGTTGATTACACAAAAAGGAAAAGTATAAATTTTATTGGTGTTAGAAAAGAGCGTCAGCCAGAGCAAAAACAGCATGTTTACGATGCTGAAAACTTTACTTTTTCTCAATCTTTTAATCAGGTTGAAAGACATGATTTTGAAATTGAAGAGTATGTGGATCAACAAGCAAATTCATCTGTTGACTACGGTTATACTTTTCAATCGAAACCAGTTGAGCCTTTCAAAAAGATGGAGTTCATGAAAAAAAGTAATTACTGGAAGTTATTAAGTGATTTCAATTTTAATTACTTGCCTTCAAATATAACATTCAATACTAATATTAATAGACAATACAATCGTCAACAGTTTAGACAAGTTGAAGTAGAAGGAATAGGTCTTGATCCTTTGTATCGAAGAAATTTTGCCTTTAATTATCAGTATGGATTTAATTATAACTTGACTAAGTCTTTGAAGTTAAATTATACAGCATCGTCAAGTAATATCGTTAAGAATTATTTGAACGAAGATAATGAGCCTATTGATGCCTTTACAATTTGGGATAGCTATTGGGACATTGGAGATCCTAATCAGCACATGCAACAGCTTGTTGTTAATTATGAAATTCCAATTAACAAAATACCATTGTTTAGTTTTGTAAAAGCAAATTATTCGTACACGGGTGATTATAGTTGGCAGCGAACTTCAAATGCACTTTCCCAAATACAAATTGATGGAGCAGATTATAACTTAGGAAATGTTATTCAAAATGCAAATTCTAATAATTTGAACGCCACGTTCAATATGGAAATGTTATACAAATACTTAGGTATTTCAAAGAATAGTTCTAAAATTTTGCCGAAAGCTAAGGTAATTGCTCCAAAACCAGGAGAGAAAATTGTTAGTGCTAATACAAATCAAATACAAAAGAACAATCCTTTTGTAGATGGATTGCTAGGAATATTAACAAGCGTAAAGAATGTACAAATGAATTATACGTATAACAGTGGTACAATTTTACCAGGTTATACACCAGGAATTGGATTTTTAGGATCTTCAAGACCATCATTAGGATTTATTTTTGGAAGCCAAGATGACATTCGCTATGAAGCCGCAAAAAATGGATGGTTAACAGATTATCCTGATTTCAATCAGAATTTTACACAGGTAACTAATAAATTATTTAAAGCTACTGCGAGTATAGATTTGTTACCTGATTTAAAAATTGATTTGACATTAGATAGAGCTTTTTCTGAAAACTCTTCAGAGCAGTATGATGTAACTAATGGGGTATATAATCCTAGATCTCCATACAGCGCAGGTATATTTTCTATATCAGCGGTTCTAATTAAGACTTCATTTGCTGCAAGTGATGAGAATGGTTCTGCTGCATTTGACGATTTTAGATCAAACCGACTTACAATAGCAAATCGTTTAGCATTAGATAGAGGAATTGATATTAGTAATCCAATAAATAGAGATGCTGAAGGTTTTCCTTTAGGCTATGGTAAGAATAATCAAGCAGTATTGTTGCCAGCATTTTTGGCAGCTTATTCCGGTGGTAACGCAGCTGATGTGTCACTTGGAATCTTTAGAAGCTTTCCTATCCCTAACTGGGCAGTGAAATACAATGGATTAATGAAATTCGGAATTTTTAAAGAAAATTTCAAGCGCTTCTCTTTACAACATAACTACAGAGCATCGTACACTATTAATGCATTCAGATCAAATTTCGAATTTGACAATACTCCAAATGGAGTAGATGCAAGTGGTAATTTCTTTAATCAAACGATCATGTCTAATATTAACTTAGTCGAGCAGTTTAGTCCACTTATCCGTATGGATTTTGAATTGAAAAGTTCTTTAAAAGTACTGACAGAGATTAAGAAAGATAGAGCGTTATCAATGAGTTTTGATAATAATTTATTAACTGAAGTAAAAGGAGTTGAATATATAGTAGGTTTAGGATATAGATTCAAAGATGTGATTTTCTCATCGCGACTAGCAGACAGCCCAACAGGAATAATAAAAAGTGATATTAATATTGCTGCTGACATTGCTTATAGAAATAATCAGACTATTGTTCGTTATTTAGATTACAACAATAATCAATTAGCAGGTGGGCAAAATTTATGGTCTTTGAAGGTAAAAGCAGATTACGCATTTAGTAAAAACTTGACAGCAATTTTCTACTATGATCATTCGTTTTCAAAAGCAGTAATATCAACTTCTTTCCCTTTAACAAATGTTCGTTCTGGATTTACACTTCGTTATAATTTCGGGAATTAATTTTTTAAATTCTGAACTATATATGTACAGAAGATTGTTACATTTGTAACAGAAAACATATAGTATCAATTAATAATTATCAATTACAATTTAGATGAATTTACCAGCAAATTTAAAGTACACAAAAGATCACGAATGGATTAGTATTGAGGGCGATATCGCAACAGTAGGAATCACAGATTTTGCACAAAAAGAACTAGGGGATATTGTTTATGTTGAAGTAGAAACTTTAGATCAAACTTTAGAGAAGGACGAAGTCTTTGGAACAGTAGAAGCAGTTAAGACAGTTTCTGATTTGTTTCTTCCTTTAGCAGGTGAAATTATTGCTTTCAATGACGATTTAGAAAGTAATCCAGAAAGCGTAAATTCTGACCCATACGGAGCAGGATGGATGATTAAAATTAAAGTAGCAAATATGGATGAAGTAGAAGGTTTACTTTCTAGTGAATCTTATAAAGAACTAATAGGTGCATAAAAACCTTTATTTTTGGGCCGCATTAATCTGGTCTGGAGTAATTGCTTTTTTCTGTTTGGCACAATTTGAATCGGTTCCTTTAGGAGATGTCACAAACATCGATAAGTTGGTTCATGCTTTTTTTCATTTTGTATTGACTACTTTGAGCTTTTTATTTTTTAGAAGTAAGTTGGTTTCAAAGAGTTCTATAACACCATTGCTGTTTTCATTTTTCTTTTCCGTTTTATTTGGAATTGGTATTGAAGTAGCGCAGAATTTAATGACTACCACGAGACAAGCCGATGTATATGATGTATTAGCAAATATGACTGGTGCGACTTTATCACTATTACTTATTATTTTATTTGGTTTGAATAAAAAAAGCAGATAAAAGTACAACTTAAAAATCCCGCAATAGCGGGATTTTTTGCCTTTAAAATATCCCTATATTTCAATTTTAAAATTCTTAGAATACTTTCTCTTGAATAGTACAACGAAATCGTAAAGTGTTTCAATTCTCGTAAAGTTACAAATGGAAGTATTATTTAGAAATTATGTGATATAAAATGTATTTTTGTCAGTCTGAATTTTTGTAATTACAAAAGAAATACATCATGAATATTAAGCAATATTTAGATTCTACTTATTTAAAAACTGCCGAACAAGCTGGTATTAGTGAAGCAGAAAACATTGGCATAGCCACAGAATTTATTCAGGAAGCTATTGACGAAAATTTCAAGCTAATTATGATTCGTCCTAATCGAGTTGCATTAGCTAAAGAAATGATTGTTGAAGCTAAATCTATTGTGCAAATAGGAACTGTGATTGATTTTACAGAAGGAAAATCTTCTCTAGAGGAAAAGCTTGACGAAGCAAAAGTCGCAATAAATAACGGTGCAGATGATCTTGATTTCGTTTGTAATTACGAAGCTTTCAAAAACGGAGATATAGATTTAGTAAAAGAAGAAATTAGGGAATGTACAGCATTAGGACTGCTAAATAATAAAGTTGTTAAATGGATTATTGAAGTGGCTGCGTTAAATGAAAAAGAAATAATTCAGTTGTCAAGCTTAATTAAAAATGTTGTTATTTCTACTTTCCAAGAAGATTGTTTTTCAAAGGTTTTTGTAAAATCATCAACTGGATTTTACAAAACAGAAAATAATTTACCAAACGGTGCAACCATTCCTGCAATAAAAATGATGTTAGAAAACGCATCTCCACTTCCTATCAAAGCCGCAGGAGGAGTTCGTACTTATGACGAAGCTGTTGCAATGATTAAATTAGGAGTAAAACGCATAGGCACTTCTGGCGCAAAAATGATAGCAAATGGTCAAAAATCTAATGATGAATATTAAATTCAAAAAGCAATTGCGAATGAATAAAATACTGATAGCATTATTTGTAGCATTTTTTTCTTGCTCAATATATGCACAAAATGTTTCTAGTATTTCAGTCCAATCCGGTAATTCTGCGGAGCGCTTTCCAGTTTTTCCTAACTGTCAAAATTTACAATTTAAATTACTAGAGAATTGCTTTTATAATGAAGTTCAGGATTTTGTGTTCAGTAATTTTGAAGTCCCGGCCCATTTGAAAGAAAACAACTTTCAAGGAAATGTAAAAGTACTTTTTGAAGTTGATAGCAATGGTATATTTAAAGTCATTTATGTAGATGCAAGTGATGAAAAATTAATCCAAGAGACTGGAAGAGTTTTTTTAAAAATGCCAAAAATTGAGCCGTCAACTTATAATGGAAAACCTACCTATGCAAAGTTCACAATGAACATTGCTATTCCATTAAAATCAAGAGAACTGCTCTCGCAGGAAGCTTTGGCGAAAGCCGAATTCGTACCAAATAAAACAGCGCAACTAACAGAACTAGATAGCATCGTTTATAAAAAATATAATAGTCCAGAATTTGATAGTCATTTAAATGTCCCATTTTCACATAGTTACTATGCTCAATTTGACGCATCGCTGAATCAAATGGGAAGTAATAATCATACTGCATCAAAACCATATACGTACGCAGAAGTTTCTAAATATTACAATCTTAAGGCAGTTAATCAAGGATTGAAAAAGAAAGCTACCAGCTGGTGGGAGCGAAAATTATGGAATGAAAATACTGTCGAAATTAAAGGCGAAGATTACTGGTTTACACTAAATCCTATATTCGATTTGCAAGTAGGAAAGGCTTCTAAAAGCGAGTCATCTTATACTTACGTAAATACTCGTGGTATTAATTTTCGTGGAGGATTGGGTTCTACACTTAATTTTACGACAACTGTATTTGAAAGTCAAGGGCGTTTTGCTGATTATTACAACCGTTATGCTGAATCTATAAAGCCCGCAGGTGGAAATCCAGCGATTGTTCCAGGAATGGGAATTGCTAAGGGTTTTAAATCGGATGGCTATGATTTCCCTTTGGCGGAAGCTAATTTAACTTTTGCGCCAAGTAAATACATTGATTTACAACTAGGGTACGGAAGAAACTTTATTGGTGATGGATATCGTTCTTTATTAGAAAGTGATGGCGCTAGTCCTTATCCGTATTTCAAACTAAACACCAAATTTTGGAAAATTAAGTATACTAATACTTACATGTGGCTTAAGGATGTTAGACCAGATGTTACGATTGAGCGCACTTATGCGACAAAATTCATGGCAAATCATTATTTAAGTTGGAATGTTTCTAACCGTTTAAATCTTGGTTTCTTTGAATCAGTTATATGGACAAATACAAATGATAGAGGATTTGATATCAGTTTTGTAAACCCAATAATATTTTATAGATCAGTAGAATTTGCATCTTCTGCTCGAAGTGGAAATGCAGTTTTAGGATTGACTTATAAGTATAAATGGAGCAATCAAATTAATTTTTATGGACAGTTTATTCTAGATGAATTTTCTCTTAGCGACATCAAAGCGAGAGATAATAGTTGGAAAAATAAATATGGATATCAGCTGGGAGTAAAATATTATAACGCTTTTAAAATCGATAATCTATTACTTCAGATAGAATACAATCATGTACGTCCATATGTTTATTCTCACAGTATGGCAATCACTAATTATGGACATAATAATCAAAGTATTGGTCATCAATGGGGTGGTAACTTTCGAGAGTTAATAGCTATTGCAAGATATCACAAAGGAAGATATTTTGCCGATGCAAAATTTACGATGGGAACAAGAGGTTTGGATTTTGACACAACGGAAAATTCTTTTAATTACGGCGGTAATATTTATAAAGATTACGATGAAAATCGCCCATTTGATAGTGGCGTAAAAGTGGGGCAAGGAAATAAAACTTCGCTATTTATTGCTGATGTTCAAGCAGGTTATTTAGTAAATCCTGCAACTAATTTAAAGCTTTATGGAAGTGTGATTTATAGAAGTTTTGACCCTACTAAAAACTCAGCTACTACATTTACGGAAAGTACAAGTTGGTTTAGTTTAGGACTACGAGCTGATATCTTTAATTGGTATTTTGATTATTAGTATTTATTTTAGAGATTGATATTCTTTTTATGAATTGTTTTTTGCCAAATCCCTTTTGATAACCTACTTTTGCAAAAGTTTTTACATAGCAAATAATCATTAGCATTGAACGCAACACAAAGTACACTTTCATTAAAATCTGTTTATATTGATTTCCGCGAGATCACTAAAGCACGTCTTGCTATTAGTGTGGTTTTTTCGTCGGTAGCAGGATTTATGCTTGGAATCGCTGGTTTCGATTCACTGAATTGGATGACTTTGTTGAAGTTGGCAGTTGGTGGTTACTGTATGGTTGGTGCTTCTAATGCTTTTAACCAAGTTATTGAAAAAGATCTAGACGCTTTGATGGATCGTACTAAAGATCGTCCAGTTCCTGCTGGAAGGATGAGTAAGAGTACAGCATTGATTATTGCTAGTCTATTGACAATTATTGGAATTGTTTTACTGTACACCATCAATCCGAAAACAGCAATGTTTGGAGCGATATCAATATTTTTATATACAAGTCTTTATACGCCTTTAAAAACAATGACTTCGTTGTCTGTTTTTGTGGGAGCCTTTCCGGGAGCGATACCTTTTATGTTAGGTTGGGTTGCTGCAACTGGAGAATTTGGGATCGAAGCTGGAACTTTGTTTTTGATACAGTTTTTTTGGCAATTCCCACATTTCTGGGCAATTGGATGGTTCTTGTATGAAGATTATGAAAAAGCGGGTTTCTTTATGTTGCCAACGGGTAAGAAAGACAAAGGAACTGCATTACAAGTTATTTTATATACCGTTTGGCTTATTCTAGCATCGCTATTACCAGCTTTAGGATTTACTGGTCAATTATTTATTACGCCAGTAGCAGCTGTGGTAGTTTTCTTGCTTGGATTATGGATGTTATTTTATTCCGTTAAGTTATACAAGTTGCGAACTGCAAAAGCAGCTAGGACCTTGATGTTAGTTAGTGTTATGTATATTACATTGTTACAGTTAGTTTATATATTTGATAAATTTTTAAGATAATTATGGAAATGATAATGACGGCAGAGGAGCAAAAATCTAGAAATGCAAGATCATATAAGTTGATTTTGTTATTTTCTATGGTTAGTATGATCATGATGTTTGCGGGACTTACGAGTGCGTTTGTGGTTAGTAAGTCACGAGTGGACTGGTTGAAGGATTTTCAATTACCTCCAGCATTTTATTACAGTACAATTGCAATTATTGGGTGTAGTGTGACTTTTCATTTGGCTAAAAAAGCTATTATGAAAGACGATCAAAGTAAAACGACAGTTTTTCTTTTAAGCACATTACTTCTTGGATTATTGTTTGTAGTTTTACAGTTTGTAGGTTTTGGGCAAATAGTTGAAAATGGCTATTATTTTACTGGTAGTGGAAGCTCAATAACTAGTACTTTTTTATACGTTGTTACGGTTGTGCACTTGATTCACCTTGCTGGTGGCTTGATTTCACTTCTAATTATAATTTATAATCATTTTAAACAAAAATACAATTCATCTCAAACCCTTGGAATTGAACTAGGTGCAATGTACTGGCACTTTCTCGACTTATTGTGGGTTTATTTGTTTTTATTTTTATATTTCTTTAAATAAGAAAAAAACGTAAATTTGTGAACTTTTTAACGAATAACTTATATGGAATCGACAGTTACTACTGCTAATAGTGAAGAGAAAACTTGGGGAGGCAATAATGAGCCAATGGGAGCAAGTTATGGTAAATTGATGATGTGGTTTTTTATCGTATCAGATGCCTTAACGTTCTCAGGATTTCTTGCTGCTTACGGTTTTTCTAGATTTAAATTTATTGATACTTGGCCTATCGCTGATGAAGTGTTTACTCACTTTCCATTTTTCCACGGTGTACCGGCTCCAATGTATTACGTTGCATTGATGACTTTTATTTTAATTTTCTCATCTGTAACAATGGTCTTGGCCGTTGATGCAGGTCACCAAATGAAAAAGAATAAGGTTATCCTTTATATGTTTTTAACCATTATTGGTGGTGTAATCTTCGTTGGTTCACAAGCATGGGAATGGAAAAACTTTATCAAAGGGGAATATGGTGCTGTCGAAACAAAAGGAGGTTCACTACTTCAATTTGTTGATAAAGATGGTAATCGTGTAGCTTTAGCTGATTTTGCAGCTGATTTAGGTGAAGTAAGAACGCAATTGACAAGAGATAAAGCAAAATGGTTTATGAGTGAACCAAGCTTGCCATCGTATTCTGTTGCTGAAGTACAAGCAGGTTTCAAAGCGCATCCAGAACTTTTGATAAGAACTGAGGTTTTGAATAAAGAAAAGCAGAAGACTATTTTATCTAGACAAGATTCAGAATCAAGATTAGGTGAAGCGCATTATGTTGTTGAAGGCGCTAACTTAGTAAGAAACGAATATGGAAATAAATTATTTGCTGATTTCTTTTTCTTTATTACTGGTTTCCACGGATTTCACGTTATTACAGGTATTATCATAAATATTATCATATTTTTCAACGTTCTAATTGGAACTTACGAAAAGAGAAAAAGTTATGAAATGGTAGAAAAAGTTGGTCTTTATTGGCACTTTGTCGATTTAGTTTGGGTATTTGTATTCACAGTTTTCTATCTAGTTTAATTTCAAAAAAGTAATTATCATGTCACACGAACACGTATCAAACATAGGTAGAATCTGGAAAGTTTTCGGAATATTGTCTGCCGTTACTATAGTAGAGGTTTACTTAGGGATAGTAAAACCAGATTTTCTTTTTATGAATGACTTTTTAGGTATGAATATACTGAACTGGGTCTTTTATATATTAACGATCTACAAAGCATATTACATTGTATGGGCATTTATGCACATGGAAGGTGAAAAAAGTACTTTACGAAGTGCAGTTGTTTTTCCAGTAATTTTTCTGATTTTATATTTGCTCTTTATTCTTTTGACCGAAGGGGATTATATTTATGAGGTGTTTAAAAACTCTACTATTAAATGGAATTTTTAAAAAAATATTAATTCATAAAGAGGGTATCCATTTCGAGGGATACCTTTTTTTATATAATAAAATTGAAGCACAGTAATGAAAAAAAATATTGTCCTTTTCGTTCTTTTCATTTTACCTATAGTGGCTTATTTGTTTTTTGCCTCTGGTGTAAATGGATATACTAAATTACCTGTTCTAACGGCCAACACTGCTGATTTTGGTAAATGGAATACGCTAGATGGTAAGGAAATCACTCTTAATGGAAAAGTAACTATTCTGGGTTTCTCAGGTACAGATCTTAAAAAAAATAGAGGTAATCTTTTCAATCTGAATCAAAAAATTTATCAAACGTATCATAAATTTAAAGATGTGCAGTTTGTCATTCTTTGTCCAAAAGGTACAGAAGAAGATGCTAAGAAAATAGTTGATGCCTTTGCAATGTTTACTGATGTCGCACAATGGCGTTTTGTATTTGCATCTCCTGAAGAAATTGAAACCTATTATTCTCAATTGAAGTTAGTAGAGAAGCTAGATGATAAATTAGGAACTTCAAAGGTTTACATCATCGATAAAAAAAGAAATCTACGTGGCAGAAAACAAGAGAAAGATAACAAAGAAGGCTATAATACATTTCATCCTGCTGAATTAAGCAATGAAATGTTAGACGATTTCAAGATTATTCTCTACGAATATAGAGCTGCATTTAAGAAAAATAAAAACGCAACTAGAAAAATTTAATTTTAACAGTCATGCTTAAAAATAAATCATACATAGGTATTTCATTTATCATCTTAATTTTTGGAATTTATGCTATTCCAAAAATAGTGGAAAGGGTAAAGAATGGAAGTACAGTTCAAGGCGAAAGATTAGACCGTGTGAAACCAAAGTCGGCTAACGAAGGGAAACTAATTAAAATTGGTGCTGTTCCGAAATTTGAATTAATAAACCAGGATAACATAAAAGTGACAAACGAGACTTATAAAAATAAGGTTTATGTTTTGGAATTTTTCTTTTCAACCTGTCCAACAATTTGTCCTAAGATGAATGAGAGTATGTTGATTCTTGAAAATACTTTCTTTGGTAATCCTAATTTTGGTATTGTTTCTATAACTATAAACCCAGAATTTGACACGCCGCAAGTACTGAAAGCGCACGCTAAAGAACTTGGAGTAAAATCTTCAAACTGGAACTTTTTAACTGGTGACAAAGATTATATTTTCAACTTAGCAAATAAGGGATTTAATTTATATGCAGGCGAAAATAAAAAAGTTGCAGGTGGATTTGAGCACTCAGGGCTTTTTGCTTTAATCGATAAAAACGGTAATATTCGTTGCAGAAGTGATGATTATGGAAATCCAATATTATACTATGATGGTTTAGATAGTAAAGGTGTTAGAGATATTCAACAGGATATTAATATTTTATTAAAAGAACAGTAATGGTAGATAATTCTTTAGAAAAGAAATATAACAAGTTGATTATAGCCGTTTCAATTGTGGTGCCACTAGTGGTTGCTATTTTATTTGGCGTTAAGCTTAAGGATTTTGGATTTGACGTGGAGCCACTTTCGTTTTTGCCGCCAATATATGCTACTACAAATGGTTTTACGGCCGTACTTCTAGTTGCTGCAGTGATTGCGATTAAAAATGGCAACAGAAAGCTTCATGAAAGGTTGATGACTACTGCAATTACTCTGTCTGTTGCTTTTCTTGTAATGTATGTTGCTTATCACATGACTGCTGATTCCACTAAATTTGGTGGCGAAGGAACGATAAAATATGTTTATTTTTTCATCTTAATTACTCATATTGTTTTGTCAATTGCAATTATTCCAATGGTTTTGATAACGTATGTTAGAGCATTATCGAAAAATTTTGACAAGCATAAAAAGATTGCTAGGATTACATTCCCAATCTGGCTATACGTTGCTGTTACTGGAGTGGTTGTTTATTTAATGATTTCCCCTTATTATGTACACTAAAAAAAATTATAGAATGAAAAGGATGTCAATTTATTTTACACTTATTCTATTTATCGTCTTTTCATTTTCGTCTAATGCGCAATGTGCAATGTGTCGCGCAGCGTTAACTAGCGAAGGAAATACGGCTAAAGCAGCTGCAATCAATGACGGGATTGTCTACTTAATGGCAATTCCATATATATTAGTGGCAGGCATTGGTTATGCAGTTTACAGAATGAGAAAAAATAAAGCCGCTAAGTAGTTATTTTTATTTCAAACCATTTACCGATACGTTTACATTTCCTTTTACCTTAATGAAGGCAATAATAGCTTGATTTGTCAATTGGATTTTTTGGAATTGAATCTCATCCATTTTTCCATTTACAAATACTCCTGGCATTGGTGAGTAGTTTTTTAAGTACGTCATCATGCTTTTTTGACCTTCCTCTAAATTTTGTTTTATAGAGTAGCGACAACTTTGCTCGATTTTCTTTAGTACAATCCCTTCAACGAGCCAGTTTGCAGTTCGCATCAATTTACTTTTTGTGTCTAAAACATAAGTCAGTTGATCAAAATAAATTTCTTTAGTTTGTTCATTATATTTTGGTGATCCCGAAAGATAAATAGTGCCGTTTATTGATCCGAGTAGATCTAATGCAATTATCATTTTTTCATTTTTGTTCCAAATGTTAACATTTTGAACATTAACTTTTTTAGATCCTGAACCAAATTCTTGTCCAGAGAAGTTCTTAGTCATAATTTTTGAAGCTTCTCTGTACGTTGAAATTGCCACAATGTTAGCAGTTATATCTTGAGGGATTTTCAATACAGGTTTTATGTTAATCTTCGAAGCATTGAATTTTGTTTCTGGTTCTTTTCCTACTATCGTTTCCATGTAGCACTTCATTCCCATATCTAAGATGAATGTGTCGTTTTTAAGTTTGGCATTAGTCGAGTATATTTCGATAGGAACAATTCTAAGCCAGCTTTCATAAGTATCACTCATTTTGAAAGGCGCGGAGATCTTTTCCACTGCCTCCAGAACATTTGGTTTAAAGTCCATTGATTTAGCAATGATGTCATCAATTTTACTTTCAATCTTTGTTTTAAAAAGTTTTACTCCTGGATTAATCAAATAGGTCACCGGTACATTTTTTCCAAAAACTGTCATAGTAGGATTCTCGTTCCAGTCTAATGATTTTAATTCAGATTTAGTATTTAGCTTCCAGTTTACCAATGCTACATCGCTAACTACGGTAACGATACCATCTAGATAAAATTCTCGAATGTCGTACATTTTTATGCCTAGTCTTTCTGTGCCAATTCTATATTTTACAGTCGCGCGTAGTGGCATGACTGTTTTTATGCGATCTGTTTTATTTCCGTTGTCATTTTTAATTGTAATTGGAGCTGATTTCCATATTTTCATTTCAATGTCATCATCTTCTATAATATTGTCTTCATAAATTAAACCGTTCAATAAAAGATTAGTTTGATTTTCTATATCTTTTAATTTTACTGAAATAGGTAAGTTTATAAATGAAGGTGTGTTGTCATAGACTAGAGGCGTTGCATCATCCGGTTCCGGTTTTAAAGCATCAATTCTATTTGAAGTTGCACAACTTGAAAGAATTAGTATGGTGGAAATTATAATAAGTTTATGGATGAGTTTTGACATTCTATTATTTTTTAGTATTACAAAATTAACAAAAGAATTCTTTTTCTATTATTTTTTGTAACAAATGCTAAATTCTAAAGTCTAATAGTTTTATAACTTATTTATGGAGTAAAATATTTTCTATTAATACTCCAATCTTTGTTAGAAAAACTTAAATTTGTTTTGCAGCGATACTGCGCTTTTATTCAAAAAGATATGAAAAAAAGAATTTTACTCAGTTTGATCACCGTCGTAGTTGGTTGCTTAACTATGCAGGCTCAATCTAAGAAGTGGACTTTAGAAGAATGTGTGCAATATGCGATACAAAATAATATTTCAATCAAGCAAACTGAATTAGACTCTAAAACTGCATTGATAGATAAAAAAGGAGCGATAGGGAACTTTCTTCCTTCCTTAAATGCAAGTGCTTCTCACTCTTGGAATATTGGATTAAATCAAGATATAACTACAGGTCTTCTTCAAAACCAAACTACTCAATTTACTTCTGCTGGTGCAAATGTTGGAATAGATATTTATAGAGGTTTACAAAACCAAAATACTTTAAGAAAAGCAAATCTATCTATAGTAGCGGCCAAATATCAATTAATAAAAATGCAAGAGGATGTCGCTTTGAATGTGGCAAATGCATTTTTACAGGTACTGTTCAACAAAGAAAATTTAAAAGTACAGAAAGAGCAGCTTGGAATTAATCAAAAACAGTTTTCACGTTCGGAAGAATTAGTTAAAGCAGGATCAATACCACGCGGTGATTTATTAGATATAAAAGCCACTGTAGCTTTAAACAATCAAAATGTTATCGTTGCAGATAATGTGTTGCTAATTTCTAAATTAAGTTTAGCGCAATTATTACAACTAAAAGATTTTGAAAGCTTCGATGTAGTTGATGAAACTGACATTAAAGATGAAAATAATATTCTATCAGAAACTCCCGGAGTAATTTATCAAAAAGCTTTAGAAAGTAAAATCGAAAGTAAAATAGCTAGAACTAATCTAGAAATTGCTCAAAAAAATGTAGAAATAGCAAAGGGAGCTTTTCAGCCTACATTGCAAGGATTCTACAGTTTTAATTCTAGGGTTTCATATGCTGATGTTCCCGCTTTTAGCAATACCGGAACTATCATTGGCACAAAAAGTCCAGCACCATTTTTTAATCAATTTAATGATAATAAAGGGCAATCTTTTGGAGCACAGCTGTCAATTCCTGTATTTAATGGCTTTTCTGTTCGAAACAATGTAGAACGTTCTAAAGTAAATTTAGAAAAATCAAAAATTGCTGTAGAGCAGCAAGATTTAGATTTACAAAGAAATGTTTTTACAGCTTTTGCTGATGCTAAAGGAGCGCTTAATACTTATGAGTCATCTGTCGTTGCGCTTGAAGCGAGACAAGGTGCTTATGATTATGCTAAAGAAAAGTTTGATGTTGGTTTAATGAATGCATTCGACTTTAATCAATCGCAAACATTATTAACTAATGCACAATCTGAAGTTCTAAGAACTAAATACGATTACATTTTCAAAATTAAAATATTAGAATTCTATTTTGGAATTCCTCTAATCAAAAACTAATTTATTATGTCTAAAAAAACAATTTACATCCTGATTGGAGGCGCTGTAGTAATTATTGCTAGTCTTGTTATTCTTTCAAAATCAGGCGTAATAGGAAATAAAGATAATGGAACTGAAGTTGAAGTAGCGCAAGTTGTACCTATGACTATAGTTGAAACAGTTTCAGCTACGGGTAAAATACAACCTGAAATAGAAGTTAAAATATCATCAGAAGTTTCTGGTGAGATTATATCACTTAATGTTAAAGAAGGACAAGTAGTGAAAAAAGGCGATTTACTAGTTAAGATCAATCCAGATTTATACACATCAGGTTACAATCGTTCTGTTTCAAATTTATCAGGAACAAAAGCAAACTTAAGTCAAGCAGATGCTTCATTTAAAGAATCAAAATCAAGTTACGATAGAAATAAAACCTTATTTGATAAAGGAATTATTTCAAAAGCGGATTGGGATAAAGCAGTTGGTTCTTATGAAGTTGCAAAAGCAGCGAAGCAAACCGCTTATTTTAATGTTCAAAGTGCATCAGCAACTGTAAATGAAGCTAAAGACAATCTTGGTCGAACTACAATTTATGCTCCGGCAGATGGAACTATTTCAGTTTTAAATGTTGAGTTGGGTGAGCGTGTTTTAGGTACGCAGCAAATGACAGGAACTGAAATCTTGAGAGTTGCCAATTTAAATAATATGGAAGTTGAAGTAAATGTCAACGAAAATGACATTGTAAAAATTAAAGTAGGAGACGAAGCAAACGTTGAAGTGGATGCGTACTTAAAGAAGCAATTTAAAGGTACTGTGACAAGTATTTCTAATTCTGCTAGTACTGCTTTAACAGCTGATCAAGTAACCAACTTTAAAGTGAAAGTAAGAATTCTGAAAGAATCGTATCAAGACTTATTAGAAGGTAAGCCAGACACTTATTCTCCTTTTAGACCGGGAATGACTGCAACGGTTGATATTATTACACAAACAAAAAATGATGTGCTATCAGTTCCTATTAGTTCAGTGGTTGTGAAATCTGATACTACAGCAGTAAAAAACATTGTTGTTGTTGATGCAAATGATGATCAGAAAGCTGCTCCAAAAGCTGATAAGAAATTTGAATGTGTATTTGTCAAAGTTGGTGACAAAGCTAAAATCAGAATTATAAAAACAGGTATTCAAGACGATACAAACATTCAAGTTTTGACTGGTCTTCAAAAAGGTGATGTTGTAATAACTGGACCTTATGTTACTGTTACTAAAGATTTGAACTCAGGTGATAAAGTTTCTCTTAAAGGAGAAAATGATAAATCAAAAGCTAAAAAGTAAACTCTATTAATCTCAATAAATAAATCACAATTATAAAATTTTTATAGTTGTGATTTTCATTTTTAAATAAAATCTGAAATTGGAATATATATTAAATATTGAAACGGCTACTAAAAATTGTTCTGTAGCTTTAGCTAAAGGTGGGAAAAACATTTTATGTAAAGAAATTGCAGAAGAAGGTTATTCGCATGCTGAAAGACTACACGTTTTTATTGAGGAAGTTATAAAAGAAGCTGAAATCAGCATGAATGATTTATCAGCTATTGCAGTGAGTCAAGGTCCTGGATCTTATACGGGGCTGAGAATAGGAGTTTCTGCTGCAAAAGGTCTTTGTTTTGCTCTAGGAATACCATTAATAGCGATTGATACTTTACAAACATTAGCTTGTCAAGCTGAAGTAGAAAGTGGTTTAATTATTCCTATGATTGATGCGCGAAGAATGGAAGTATATAGCTCCGTATTCACATCAGCTTTCGAAAAAAAGCGAGAAGTACTAGCAGAAATTATAACGGAGGATTCGTTTTCAGAATTAAAAGAAACTCTTTATTTTGTAGGTGACTGTGCTGATAAATGTAAAGAAGTTTTAACAAAAGAAAATTATAGTTTTTTAGAAGGTATTAAGTATCCTTCTGCTAAAGAAATGTGTTCTTTAAGTTACAAAAAGTTCAAAACAAACGACTTTGTTGATGTCGCTTATTTTGAACCTTATTATCTAAAAGATTTTATGATCACTCCATCAAAGAAATAATTCAGTGACCAATCTAATTATCCTTTATTAGCTTCAGTAGTACCTGCAATAGATTCCTTTTTTGAAAGTTCCATAACAAATGGCTGGATACTAATTTCTGCTTTATCGAAAGCATTTTTACATTCAATGTAAGTTTCCGAGTAAACGCTCCAGAAATCTTCATTTTTAGCCCATGGTCTAACAGCAAGTTGAATTCCAGTATCGGTAAGACTTTTTACAACTACATCAGGCGCAGGTGTTTCTAATACTTTAGGATTGCTTTTTAAAACCGACATGATTACCTCTTTAGCTTTTCTAATGTCAGTGTCGTAAGATATCGCTATTGTCAAATCTGCTCTTCTAGATTCTAAAAGAGAGTAGTTAATAATCGTACCATTCGATAAGGAACCATTTGGTATAAAAATAGTTTGATTATTTGCAGTGATCATTTTCGTTACAAATATTTGTATTTCTGAAACAGTACCAATAACTCCTTGTGCTTCGATTGTGTTTCCAACTTTAAATGGTTTAAAAAGGATAATTAACATCCCTCCAGCGAAGTTTGATAATGAACCTTGAAGTGATAGACCAACTGCAAGTCCCATTGCACCTAATATTGCAACAAACGAAGAGGTTTCAATTCCTAATTTAGAGATGAAAGTAACAAATAGTAAAACTCGTAGAGCCCACAATAAAATATCAGCTAAGAACTTAGTTAATGTAGGTTCTAAATTCCGTCTAATCATTAGTCTTCTAATGAACCTATTTATAAGTCTGATGACATAAAGTCCAACAAATAGAATGATAAAAGCAGAAATTAATTTTGGGGAATAATCAATTAGCACTTTTATAAAACCATTAACGTAATTAGTCAGTTGATGTGGATCTAGATTCATTTTTTTTTAATAAAAAACCTTCCCGTAAGAGAAGGTTAAGTTGGAAAAGCAAAAGTACAACTAAATTGTTTTTTAATAAATTAATCTAGCTCTTCTTCTGTTTTATTTATGGTTTTTTTAGCAATTTCGCTTGCTCCGTCTGAAATATCATCAGCAACAGAATGCACACTATCTGAAATATTTTCTGCGTTTTCAGTTATTTCTTCTTTTGATTCAACTGCCATTTCGTGTACATTTTCTTTTACGTTCTCTACGTTGTCTTCTAATATGATTTTAGACTCAGCCGCTACTTCATCTAAATTTTCTTTGAATCCATCTACTTTTTCCTCTATTGCATCTTTAGAGTCACTCGTGAATTCCTCGGTATTTTCTTTTAAATCATCTATTTTTTCTGAAATTGTATCTTTTGCATCGTAAAATAAATCTTCAGCTTTTTCTTCAATCGGTTCTGACTTTTCTTTTATTGTATCTATCACCTCAGCAGCTTCTGTCTTTACTTCTGAAACAATTTCTTCTGCTTTTTCGTTAGCACTAATCGCTTTGTCTTTTATTTGTTCTTTCGTGTTGGAAATTGCACTTTTGGTTTCGCTAGCTAGCTCTTCTTTGTTATCAGATAAAATGCCTGCTTTTTCTTTTACAGTATCAAATGTGTTTTCTAATGATTGTCCCGCTTTATCTTTAAATTCATTTATCGTTTCTTTAGTCTGCTGCGCGTATTGCTCTGCTTTCTCAATAATTGGAGCGCTTTTCTCTTTTACTTTATCGATAGTTTCGTCTGTGAATTTCTCTGCTTTATCAACATAAGGTTTAGCAGTTTCTTTTGCTTTCTCATAGGTGTCGTCCGCAAAATTTTCTGCTTTTTCTAAATATGGAGAAGCTGTCTCTTTAGCATTTTCAAATGTAGTTTCTGCTTTATCGGCTAATTCGCTTGCTGTTTCTTTGGCGGAGCCAAATAAGTTCTTAAAAAATGATGTTAGTCCCATGTTGATTTATTTGATTAGTCTTACAATAATACTCATTTTTTTTCAGCATTAGTTTATTAATGTATTAATAATTTGCTGATTATCAGTATGTGTAGTGTTAACTGTAGTGTTATGACTTATATTGCTTATTTAAACAATGTTCTATTTTATCTTAAAGAGATTTGCTTCCGACGTAAAAGACACTCATTGTCTGTTTTTTATTTAAACATTAAAAATTAGATAGATTTCAAAAAATTTCCAGATAAAAAAAGCGTCTCAATTGAGACGCTTTCTAGTTATTGTTGTACCTATTCTAATTCGAAGGTGATTTTCATATTCACGCGAAATTCTGTGATTCCGCCATCTCTAACTTTTGCACTTTGCTCTTTGATGTAAACAGACCGAATGTGCTTTATAGTTTGTGATGCTTTTGCAACGCCTCTTTGTGCTGCATCTTCCCAACTCAATTCTGAACTTGAAAGAATTTCAATTACTTTTAATACTGACATGATTGCTATTTATTAAGTTAAATATAAATATAATGATTATTTTTAACATAGTAATTTGATTGCCAGTAAAATAGTTTTTAATTATCCGTTAACTGCTTCTACTTTTATACTTTCATCATTTAACATGCTTTTCAACATGTTCTCAATTCCACTTTTTAAAGTAAAAGTTGATGACGGACATCCACTACAAGCACCTTGCAAGATTACCTTAACCGTTTTGTCACTCTCATTATAAGATTCAAAAGCGATGTTTCCACCATCAGCCTGAACTGCTGGTTTTACGTACTCCTCTAATATGTTAATGATTTGTTGTGATGTGACGTCTAAATTGTCAAATGCAGCTGCTTTCGTGTCTTCCGCAACTATTGCAGTTGCAATATAATTTTCATCTAAAACATGTCCGCCATTTTCAATGTACTGTTTAATAAAACTTCTTAACTCTAAAGTGATTTCTTGCCAATCATTAATTTCATACTTGGTTACAGAAATATAATTTTCGTCGATAAAAATTTCTTTTACATACGGAAATTTGAAAAGCTCTTTTGCTAGAGGTGAAGCAGAAGTTTGATCAATATTTTTAAATTCAATCGCGTTTTTAGTTAGCATTTTACTAACAACAAATTTTAACGCTGATGGGTTAGGAGTAGTCTCACCGTAAACAGTAACTGGTTGCTTTTTTGCTTTATTTTCATCAACGGTTATAATAATTCCACCGTCTGCAATGAATTTTTCAATTTGTTCTGAGACTGCATCTTTTACATCATCCCATTCAACAATACTGTATTTCTCTATTGCTATAAAATTTCCAGATATGTAAACTGTTTTAACAAAGGGTAAATAAAACAGTTGCTGAGCAAGTGGTGAACTTTTTGCGTCGTCGATATTTTTAAATTCAAAACTTTCATTTTGAGTGATAAAGTCTTGAAATTCAAACTTTAGTATAGTTGGGTTTTGCGTTTCTTTTATAGTAACTTTGTTCATGGCTTTTCAAATTTTTACAAATTTAGTGAAGTTATTTTGGACGAATAACTATATTTGATTTTTTAATGAATAAATTAACTTTAGTTTAGTTTGAGAAAGTAATTTTCAGTGATTTGACTAAGTTTTATATGGATTTAGAATTATTTATCGTACTAAAAGTATTTAGATGTATCATAAAATCAAATTCTTAGCGGCCGTACTACTAATATCTCACTTTTCATTTGGACAAGAGGGAATTCCTGTATATTCCGACTACTTATCTGATAATTATTATTTGATACATCCTTCAATGGCTGGTGCAGCAAATTGCGCTAAAATTAGATTAACTGGTCGTAAACAATGGTTCGACCAAAAAGATGCGCCAGAACTTCAAACTCTTAGTTTCAACGGTAGAGTAGGGGAAAAAGCAGGCGCTGGTGTAATCCTTTTTAATGATAAAAATGGATACCATTCTCAAAAAGGTATAAAATTTACATACGCATATTACCTAATGTTTTCACGTGACGAGATTGATTTGAATCAGTTGTCTTTTGGAATGAGTGCAGGATTTATCCAAAGTCAACTTGATGAAACTGAATTCTTGCAGTCTGGTGGCTTCGATCCCATAATTGATGGAACTGTAGTTCAAAAAGATGCTTACTTTAATGTTGATGTAGGAGCTTCGTATAATTTTTTAGATTTCTATGCGCATGCAACTGTAAAAAATTTGATTGAAACTAGAAGAGATATTTACACAGAATATGAGAGTGATAATCTTAGAAAATATTTACTAAGTGCAGGATATATTTTTGGCAACAGAGATAAAATTTTGTGGGAGCCATCAATACTTTTTCAAATGGTGGAAAAAACTTCAGAGAAAGCTATCGACGTAAATTTGAAAGCATATAAAAATTTAGATTTTGGCAGAGTTTGGGCTGGTCTATCCTATCGTAGAAGCTTTGACGGTGCTAAATATAACAATGGAGCAAATGTGGTTTCACAAAAATTACAATATATAACGCCAATTGTAGGTGTTAATTTCAATAAATTTATGTTTGCCTATACTTACTCTCAGTTGTCTGGTGCTGTAAAGTTTGACAATGGTGGTTATCACCAAATCACTTTAGGAATAGATCTATTTTGTAAGCCCGTAAAATACGATTGTAACTGTCCAGCAATTAATTAATACAATTTTTATTATGCTTATTAAAACTGTGAATGGTAAAACGCCATCAATTCCTGATGATTGCTACGTAGCCGAAAATGCAACTATTATTGGAGATGTGACTTTTGGAGAGAAATGTAGTGTCTGGTTTAATGCTGTGATTAGAGGAGATGTGAACTTCATAACATTTGGTAATAAAGTCAATATTCAAGATGGAGCTGTTATTCATTGTACGTATCAAAAACACCCCACAATCATAGGTAATAATGTTTCGATAGGACACAATGCCATTGTACATGGTTGTGTCGTACATGATAACGTTTTGATAGGAATGGGTGCAATTGTTATGGATAATTGTACTATTGAAAGTAATTCGATAATTGCTGCAGGTGCGGTAGTTACTCAAAATACTGTAGTCGCTTCCGGTACAATATGGGCCGGAGTTCCAGCGAAGAAAGTTAAGGATATTGATCAATCTGACTTTGCAGGTGAAATAGAGCGTATTTCCAATAATTATGTGATGTATTCAGGCTGGCTAAAAGAGTAATATATTATCTATCACTAAAATACTCTTTCTTCAATTACATATTTTTGATTTAAAATTTCACGCAAAACTTTCGAATTTGTGTTTGTATAAAAAATAGGTTCGCTAGTTTGAGAAGACGATAGGCCAATTTTTTCACGCAATACTTTTTGCGTTTGTTTAGCCACTGCTTGACCAGAATCAATTATTTGGATATGATCTGGAAGAATATTTTTTATTTGCGGTATTAAATAGGGATAATGGCTACAGCCAAGGACTAGGTAATCAATATTAGCATCAATCATCGGTTTTAAATAGGATTGTAATAATCTGGTCATTTCTGGCGAATTTATATTGCCTTCCTCAATTAATTGCACTAATCCTGTACCAACTTGTTCAATGATTTTTGTATCCTGATACTTTTCAGCTGTTTTATTGAACAATTCACTATTCAAAGTTCCCTGTGTAGCTAGGATACCAATAATTTGCGTTTTAGAATGTGTTACAGCAGGTTTTATTGCTGGTTCAATACCAATGAAGGGAATGTCATATTTCTCCCTTAATTCTCGTATTGCATTTGTTGTAGCGGTATTACAAGCAACTACAATCAACTTACACTTTAATTTAATCAAAAATTCGATATTTTTCATGCTTAAAGCAATGATTTCATCTTTTGACTTTTGGCCGTAAGGCGCATTTTTACTGTCTGCTAAATAAATAGTTTTCTCGTTAGGTAAAAGTTCGTGAATCGCAGACCAAATAGAAGTGCCTCCAATCCCCGAGTCAAAAATTCCTATAGCTTGATTATTTTCCATTAAAACAAAGTTAACTGCTGGAGATTACTTTTCCTAAAATTGACTCCAACAAAAAACCGCTCATTCCAAATTTGAAATGAGCGGTTGATTATTGATAATTTCTATTTTCTAGAAACCTAAATCTTTTTTTACATCCATAGTTAAGTTTGGACCATCTGCAAGTAAAAGAGAAGAACCATCAAGAACATACTGGAATCCTTTTGCTTTACCTACTTTTTGGATTGAAGCTCTCACTTTTTCCATTAATGGCTTAACAATATCCGATTCTTTTTGTTGTAATTCTTTTTGAGCATTGTCTCTGTAATCAACAATTCTTTTTTGCATATCCTGCACTTCTTTAGAACGATCTCCGTTTACAGCCTCAGTAACAGTAGCAGCTTCTGCTTCGTATTTCTTTAACTTTGCTTGGTATTCTTCAACCATTTTTTTGTAGTCAGCATCATACGTAGTACTCAATTTATCTAATTGTTTTTGAGCATCTAACATCGCTGGCATTTTTGTCATAATTTCACTTACATCAACATGAGCTGTTTTTGCTTGTGCATTAATCGTTTGATTTGCTCCTAACATTAATATCGCAGCAATTAGTAGAGTTTTGATTTGTTTCATCGTTTTTAAAATATTTAGTAATTAATTATTGTTTGTATTTTCTTTAATTTTAGCTTCTTTTGCTTTTTTGATAGCTTCTCTATCTTCTAGCGTTTTTAATCTTTTTTCTTCTAATTCTCTCTTGCGATCCTCCATAAGCTTTTTGCGATCTTCAATTAACTTTAATCTCGCCTCCGTTTGGTTTTGCTTAGCTGCTTCTAATACCTCTTTTTTTGCATCAAAATTTGATGTTGGTGTTTTAGCAGCTTCAACTTTAGCATTTGCAGAAACCGTGCCAGCTTTTTTAGCTTCTCTCTCTTCTAAAATCTGCTTTCTTTTATCTTCAAATTCTTTTCTTTTTTGCTCTTGAAGTACTTTTCTATCCTCAATTAATTGATCTCTTGCGGCTTTCTTTTCGTCTAAGATTTTCTTTCTTTCAGCAAGAACAGGATTGTCATCAATTGCATCTTCTTTTAATTCTTTAGCCTCAGCTTCCTTTTGTTGTTTTTTAGTTAACTGCTCTCTTTTTTCAGTGCGGTTAAGTACACGTAATACTTGCTCGCTGATGTCAAATCTTTTGGCAGCAAATAACATTGTTAAGTCTGATGATTTATCAAATATGAAGTCATACTTCAATCGCTCAGAAATATCTTGTACCGCTGTGAAAACTTGATCTTGTATTGGTTTTACTAATACAGATTTTTGTGTGATCAAATCTCCGTTTGCGCCAAATCTTTTTTGCTGGTAATCTAATGATTCTTTTTCAAGAAAATTAATTTCAGCATCTCTTTCATCAATTAATTCCTTTGTTAATAATGCTTTCTCCGCCTTTAAAGCATCCTTAAGTTTATTTATTTCAATTTTTTTTGTCTCAATCTCTGATTTCCATTTCTGAGCCTTTTGTTCTAATTGAATTTTAGCTTCAGTATAATCTGCTACATTTTCTAAAATGTATTCCATGTCTATGTAACCTACTTTTGTTCCTCTGGACTGAGCATTAATAGTAGCCGTTGCTATAAAGGCTAAAATTATGTATAAAAATTGTTTTTTCATAAACGTAAACTATTAGAAGTTTTTATGTAACTATTTTATTAAAATTGCTGTCCAATGATAAAGTGAGTTTCCCAACCATTTGCTTTAGCTTGTCCTGGCAAAGCATCAAATCCATGTCCAAAGTCAATTCCTAATAATCCAAATGCTGGCATAAATACACGTAGTCCAACTCCAGCAGAACGACTTACGTCAAATGGATTGTAGCTTTTGAAATCAGCATAAGAAGAACCTGCTTCCATAAATGCTAATGCATAAATTGATGCTGATGATTTCAATGTTATAGGATAACGCAATTCCATTGAGAACTTGTTGAAAACTGTAGCTCCAATTTGCTCTCCAGCATTATTTACCGGTGTCAATGAATTGTTAGGATATCCTCTTAACTGAATTGTTTCTCTACCATCCATCGAGTAGTTAGCAAGACCATCACCTCCTAAGTAAAATCTTTCAAAAGGAACTGCTCCTCTTTCTTGATTGTAAGCTCCAAGGAAACCAAATTCAACTAACGTTCTAAGAACTAATTTACCATATATTTTACTATAAGTATCTGCTTTGAATTTAATTTTATAGTATTCTAACAAATTAAATCTCTTTTGATCCACTTTACTAACATCTGCCGCAGCTAAAGTAAAATCATTAACTTTATTTCCATTGATGTCTATATAATCACCAATGTTAACAATGTTTCCATTCGCATCAGGAACGTTTTGTCTATTAACTGTATTCTTTAATTTATACTCTTCTTGATCTCCTAAAGTAGCATAATTTGTTCCATTCAATAATGAATATGGAGGAGTCAATTTAGCAGTTAAACTGAATTCAGAACCGTACGTTGGGAATATAGGATTTAAACCTTTACTACTTCTTGTAAGTCCTACAGTGTACGCTAAGTTTCTAGAAGTACCGTTTCCAAAAGTAAATAATCCAGTATTATAATTATTTAAAGCATAGTGCTGGTAACTTACCGCTTGCGATAGTACAAAATAATCATCTGGCACAGTAAGTCTTTTAGCGATACCAACAGATAATGTCAAGATATCAAAACTTTTGGTTCTATCTGCTTTTTGTGTAATGTAGTTATTTAAAAACTGTTTACTATATGATAATGATGTGCTAAAAGAAACTGGTTTTTTACCACCAAACCATGGCTCAGAAAAAGAAACACTATACGTTTGAAAGAATGTACTTGCTTGTAAACGTAAAGATACTTTTTGTCCATCTCCCATAGGAAGTGGTTTGTAAGCATCTTTATTTAATAAATTCCTAGCAGAAAAGTTATTAAATGATAATCCAAGTGTTCCAATGAAACCACCACCACCGTAACCTCCTTGAAGTTCGATCTGACTAGCTCCTTTTTCTACAAGATTGTATTCAATATCTACAGTTCCAGCTCCTGAATCCACGTTCTTAAATTTTGGATCAATTGACTCTGGATCGAAAAATCCTAATTGACCAATCTCTCTAATTGTTCTTACTAATTGATCTTTACTGTATTTTTCTCCCGGCTTAGTTCTTAATTCACGATAGATAACACGGTCATTAGTTTTATCATTTCCTACAACAGAAATCTTGTTGAAATAAGCAATAGGCCCTTCTGTAACACGTATTTCAAAATCAATAGTATCATTAGCTGTTCTTACTTCTACAGCATTGATATTAGAGAATAAATATCCGTTGTTTTGGTATAAGTTAGTAATGTCTTCAGCGTCCGGTTTAGTCTTATCAGCAATTCTTTTTTCAAGTAAAACACCGTTGTAAGTATCTCCTTTTTTAACTCCTAATATTTGACTTAATCCTTGATCTGTATAAATTGTGTTTCCTAAAAACTTGATATCTCCAAAGTAATATTTATTACCTTCTTCAACATTAATTTTAATATCTAGTGCTTTCTTAGATGTATTATAAGCAACCGAATCTGAAATGATTCTCGCATCACGATATCCTTTTTCTTTGTAAACTGCAATTACTTTATCTAAATCTGCTTTGTATTTATCTTTAATAAATTTCGAAGCTTTTAAAATACGTATAGGATTTTTTTGCTTCGTATCTTTCATTGCTTTTCTCAAAGTCTTGTCAGATAGTTTTGTATTACCTACGAAATCAATGGTCTGGATTTTTACTTTATCTCCTTTGTCAATCGTAACAAGCATTTTTACTTGGTTAGTTGTCGTAGTATCTTTTACAGTATTAATGTTTACTTTAGTGTTGTAGTAACCATCTTTTTTGTATTTGTTTTCTATGTAGTTTTTAGTAGTTGTAATTAAGTTTTCATTAACTACTTTACCTTTGTTTAAGCTGTTATCCTTAATTAACGCTTCAACTTTTGATTTTTTAACTCCTACAAATTTTACTTCACTAAGTTTTGGAAGTTCGATGATATTTAAGTCAAGATAAATACTATCATTTTGTATCTTATTTACATAAAAAGAGATTTCGTCAAATAAACCTAGTTTACCTAATTTTTTAATGGCTGTGCTAATTTCCTCACCTGGAATTGTGATTTCTTGACCTTTTTGTAATCCTGAAAAAGTAACAACAGTTTGAGAATTGAAACTGATATCTCCTACGATGGCTACATCTGCTAAAATATATTTTTTACCTTGATCAAAAGGAACTCTTTCTTGTGCTTTAACGGATGCAAAACCTCCAAAAATCAAAACGGTAAGGGCTATTTTTATTCTTTTATTTAACACTAAAAAATTATTTAATTTGTTCACTTGTTTTTCCAAATCTGCGTTCTCTTTTTTGATAACTAATGATAGCCTCATATAAATCTTGTTCTTTAAAGTCAGGCCACAATATATCAGTAAAATACAATTCTGCGTAGGCAATTTGCCACAACAAAAAGTTACTTATTCTATGTTCTCCACTTGTTCTTATTAGCAAATCTACGTCCGGTAAATTTTGCGTGTAAAGATGCTCATTAATAATTGAATCGTCAATACTGTCTATTGAAATTATATTATTTTTAACTTTACTACATATATTTCTTACCGCACTGACAAGTTCTTCACGGGAACCATAGCTTAACGCCAAGGTTAGAGTCATTTGCGTATTGCCTTTGGTTTTGTCTATAACATCAAGAAGTTCCTTTTGTGCCGACTTTGGTAGCTTGTCTAAATTACCAATTGCAGTCAGTTTAATGTTGTTTTTTTGTAATGTAGTAAGTTCCTTTTTAAGTGAATTTATTAAAACTCGCATTAAAGTTTCAACTTCTAATTTAGGTCGGTTCCAGTTCTCAGTTGAGAACGCGTAAAGCGTAAGAAATTCAATTCCTAACTTAGCACTAGATTCAATAATAACTTTTACTGATTTTGTTCCGCTTTGATGACCCAGAGCTCTTAAAAGTCCTTGTTGTTTTGCCCAACGACCGTTTCCGTCCATAATTATGGCAAGATGTTTTGGTAATCGTGCTAAGTCAATATTTTGTAGTAAATTCATTTATTTATTGTGCACAATAACAGGGTTTTTCGCCAAAAGTATACGTTAACGTAGCTCCTGAGAATACATACCAATCATTATTATTTATATTTCCAATATTGTAATTAAAACTTCCGTCTATATTATCAGTCAAAGTATATCGCGCTCCCGCTTCCAAAGCAAGAACTAAACGAGGTGAAATATTTGACTTAATACCAATAATAACTGGTATCGCAATTGATTTTTTTCTTTCTGTTCGTCCTTCTGCAGGCATTCTTGGATCACCTGGAAATAATACATTATCAATTTTATAGCGAGTTAAAAAATATGCGATTCCTGACGATACATATGGAGTAAATTTTGTTTCTGAATCATGTAAATCGAAGTCAAAAAAACTGAATTCTAGACCTGCATAAACTTCTTTCAAGTTGCTTTCAAATTGATAACCTCTTGTATTTCTGCTGATTTCTTTAGAATCTAAATCGCTAGAAGTAATTTTAGATTGAGTATAAGAAAATCGATACGAATGTCTCGGACTTTTATTCCATTTGTACAATAGTCCAAAAGCTGGTTCGTTAGGTGATACATAAGTTGTAGGGCCTATATCACCAATGTAATTGCTTCCACCTAAAAAAACACCAACCTCATGTATCTGAGCATGTGCGCCCATAAAGGGTAAAACTAAAATAAGTAAGTAAAAAATCTTGTTCATTTAATCCAAAATTGCGTGCAAATATAATAATTATCAATTCGTTTCAATACCCATTCAGTTAATTCTCTCTTTTTTAAAGGGAATTTTAATCTAACACAGAATAAGTACTTGCTTCATTTAACGTTAAAAGTTGATAGAATCGTATTGCTTTACAATAAAATGATTTAATTTCTCTTGTCTTCTCCCCAAAGTAATTTTTTTCGTAGCGTTTTCACAAAAGTCTCTTCCGGTATTTCTACCATATTAATATGAAAAGGCGTTTTTCGTAAAGTTAAAATCGATTCGTTTTTCACTGATGTAACTCTAGAGTCTAGTGAAATCAAGTAATTAGGCTCTCTTCCAGAAACTTTTAATCTTATTTCTGTGCTATCCGGCACTACTAATGGTCTGGTTGTTAGATTGTGAGGAGCAATTGGTGTAATTACTAAGCTTTTTACATCTGGAGTTAAAATGGGACCACCGCAGCTTAAGTTATAGCCAGTAGTTCCAGTAGGAGTGGAGATGATTAAACCATCTGCCCAATAGGAGTTTAGGTATTCATCATTCAAATACGTATCAATTGTAATCATGGCAGTAGTATCTTTTCTGCTAACCGTAATTTCATTCATAGCAAAGTTCATTTCTTCAATGGACTCATTTGGCGTGGAGCATTCGATACTAATCAAAGCTCTCTGAGAAATTGTGTATTTTTTATCTAATACAAATTGAAGAAATTCAGAAATATTTTCTTTTTGAACACTAGCTAAAAAACCTAATCTTCCTGCATTTATACCTAAAATTGGAATTCCAGAATCTCTTACTAATGTTGCAGCTCTTAAAATTGTTCCGTCTCCACCTATGCTAATTAGCATGTCAAAACTCGAGTCTAACTCGGTGTGGGAACTAAAAGTTTTATAGCAGCTATCTACTAATTTACGTTCGTATATCATCGATAAAAAATTAGCTTCGATGATCATCTCTACATTATTTTTGGTAAGAAAAACAAAGATGTCGTTTATAATGGGTTGTGTACTATTTTGATAATATTGACCGTAGATCGCTACTTTCATTTTTTTTAAAAATTAATTAATAATAGGAAAAGCATCAGCTGCAAACAAGTTTTTAATTAAACCCTTTAGTTGATAATCTTCTTCAATCATTCCGTTATATATTAAGGTATTTGTCTAAGTATTCAGAACGCTCCTTTAAGTTGTTGATGTAATTGTCTTCTTGATGCTCAGAAATAATTTCGTAGTCGTATCTTCTAAAAGTTTGAATGATTTCATTCATCGCTCCTAAACTTATTTTTAAAGTGACTTCAACACTTTTTACATCAGCGTCAGAAATAAATATGCCTAAAACTTTTCCATTGTTGCTTTCTACAATTTGAGTAATTTGGCTCATTGAGTAATCTAAAATCGGTTTTTTTACGATTATGATTGCGCCAGATTCTTTAAGAAAAGGTGTTTCATGAAAGTATTTCATGATGTCTTCTATTTCGTAATAACCAACATAAGAATTGTTTTCATCCAAAACTGGAACTAAATTAGTATGATTTTTTGCAAAAACTTCTAAAACATCCAACCAAATAGTGTTTGTTCTAGCGTAAAAACCTTCTAGCGTAAAGCGATAATCAACAACTTTTTTATCACTATCAAATGTCTCAATATCTTCCGATGCAATACTACCAATGTAAACTCCCTCTTCCACTATAGGAAAATGCGAAAAGTTTAAGTCGTCAAAAAACGTTTGCACATCAGATATGGTATCTTGACTGTCAAGCGCTTTATAATCATTAGTAATATATTCTGTAATTTCTGTCATAAATCATTCCTCAATATTCGATGCAAAATAATCAAAAATAAGCAAAAACTCCTAGGTTTTACTTTGTATTTTTGCTCCTAGTTAATAGTAGTATCAAAATAAAATTCAGTTTTCATGACAAAGTTAAGTGTAAATATCAATAAAATAGCCACTTTGCGTAATGCTCGCGGTGGTAACGTTCCAGATTTATTAAAAGTAGCCACCGATATTCAGAAATTTGGAGCACAAGGAATAACAATTCACCCTCGTCCAGATGAGCGTCATATTCGCTATCAAGATGCGCGTGATTTAAAACCTATTGTTTATACTGAGTTTAATATTGAAGGAAATCCGCAGCACAATTTCATAGATTTAGTTTTAGAATGCAAGCCAGAACAAGTGACATTAGTTCCTGATGCTATTGGCGCTATAACTTCATCTGCAGGTTGGGATACAGTAAAACATCAAGCTTATTTAACAGAAATGATTCAGGAATTTCAGAGTCACGGAATTCGAACCTCTATTTTTGTGGATCCTATTCACGAGATGATCGAAGGTGCTAAAAAGACAGGAACGGACAGAATCGAATTGTACACAGAAGCTTTTGCACATCAATATGGTTTGGGTAATGAAAGAGGAATTGATCCCTACATCAAAGCGGCTGTTTTCGCAAATGAGCTAAATCTAGGAATCAACGCCGGTCACGATTTAAGTTTAGAAAATATCCAATTTTTTAAACAAAATATCCCGGGATTATTAGAAGTTTCGATCGGTCACGCGCTAATTTCCGAAGCTCTTTATTTAGGCTTAGAGAATGTTGTGAATATGTATTTGCATAAAATGAAATAGTAAAAAATAATAGTAATAATTTTAGATATCAGTTTATATCTGCAATCTAAAATCATTAATCTACAATCTAAAATCAAATGTTATATTCAAAAATAGAAGGTTCTGGACAACCACTTTTAATTCTTCATGGATTTTTAGGAATGTCTGACAACTGGAAATCACTTGCTACCCAATTTGCGGCTAATTTTGAAGTGCACACTTTAGATCTACGCAATCATGGTCGCAGCTTACAGTCGGAAGAGTTTAGCTATGAAATTATGGCTCAAGATGTATTCGATTATTGCCAACTACATGATCTTACAAACATCAATATCATCGGTCATTCAATGGGCGGAAAAGTCGCCATGCTTCTAGCAACAAGACATTCTGACTTACTTAGTAAGTTAATAGTTGCTGATATTGGTCCAAAGTTTTATCCGCAGCATCATCAAGATATTTTGGCAGGATTGAATGCCGTTGATTTCTCGGTCAAACCAAGTCGCTCAGATGTGGAAGAGATTATGAAAAATTTTATTCCCGATTTTGGAACGCGTCAGTTCTTGATGAAAAATTTATATTGGGTAGAGCCGGGTCAATTAGCTTTCCGATTTAATTTAGCTGTTTTTAATCATAAAATGGATGAAATAGGAGTTGCACTTCCAGAAGAACTAGTTTTTACTAAACCAACTTTGTTTATTCGCGGTGGAAATTCTAAATATATTTTAGACCGTGATTTCGAAAATATTAAAAAGCATTTTCCTGATTCAAGTTTAGAAACAATTCCAAATGTTGGACATTGGCTTCATGCAGAAAATCCAGCTGAGTTCTATCAACAAGTAACTGCTTTTTTAGAATAGTAAAAGCTACTTTATTATTACTACATTTATTAAAATTTAAAATATATCAAAATGAATTTACTTATTAAAATAATAGTTACTGCAGCTTTAGTGTTGCTTATTTCAAACTTTATGCCTGGCGTTCATGTGGCTGGATTCTCAACAGCACTAATTGTGGCAATAGTTTTGGGATTGCTTAATATTTTTATTAAACCAATTTTAGTGATTTTCACTTTGCCTGTTACCATTCTAACTTTAGGATTGTTTTTACTAGTGATTAATGCACTGATTATAATATTATGTAGCAACATTGTCGGTGGATTTAGTGTAGATACTTTCTTGACAGCATTATTGTTCAGTATTGTATTATCGGTATTGCAATCTGTAATGAATGCAGTGTTAGGTGAGGGGAAATAAATAACAAGCTTACTATAATTTATAAAATGCTTGAAATCTTACAGAGTTCAGGCATTTTTTTTATGCAAAATTTTAAATAAAATAGTTTAGTGTTTAGGAATTCAGTGTTAAAAAAGAATAGTACGGATTGTATCAAATTAATTACAAAATAATTTGAAGTCGTATGATTGTACGCAGGTAAATAAATTTGAGAATAGGTTTAATTTGTGGTAAAAGGTTTAATGATTTTGACTTTAACTTCATTAAAGTATACATGAAATAGTGAAAGTGCTTATAAAATCAGTAAATTTATAGTCAAATGTAATTTGGTTTTAAACCAAATTTAAAAATTCAATATTAAAATCAATAAAGCAATGAGCACAATAAAAAGCACAATGATAGCAATGATCGCATTGTTTTCAATTTCTAATGCAAACGCAACAATCACAAATCCTCAATCAGTAAATTTAAGTATTGATAAACAAAATGTTTTGTCAACTGATGCGTTCGAAAGCAATAAAATAGATAGTAAACTAAATGCTGTTTTTGAAAATTACTTTCTACTTAAAGATGAATTAGTAAAAACGGATGGTGTAACGGCTTCTGCCAAAGCAAAACAATTGTCTTCTTCTTTGAGTGCTGTGAAAATGGATGAACTTTCAAAAGACGTTCATAAAGTCTGGATGAAAGTGATGAAAAATGTAATGGCAGACGCTAAAGGAATCGCAGCAACAAAAGACGTAAAAGCGCAAAGAGTACTTTTTGTCTCTTTATCTAAAAAAATGTATGATTTAGTAAAAGTAGCTAAGTTTCAAACTCCAGTTTATTATCAATACTGTCCAATGGTAAATAATGGAAAAGGTGCCAACTGGTTAAGTAAAGAAAATGCAGTTAAAAATCCATATTATGGTTCTAAAATGATGACTTGTGGTGAAGTAGTAGAGACTATTAAATAATAATGAATCTTCATATAAAAAACATGGTTTGTAACCGATGTATAATAGCAGTGGAGTCTGAACTGATAAAGTTTGGACTTCAACCCATTTCGGTTGAACTAGGGATTGTTGAAATTTCTGAAAATTTAAATAAGGAACAAGAACAAAACCTCAATTCAAATTTACTTGCTTTAGGTTTTGAAATTATCGATGATAAAAAAAGTCGTGTTGTAGAAAAAGTAAAAAATTTGATTACTGATTTAGTTTACTTTAAAGACAATGAGTTCAAAACAAATTTGTCTGATTATATAGTTTCAACTATTGGCCAAGATTACAGTTACATCAGCAATTTGTTTTCGCAACAAGAAAATGCAACAATTGAACAATATTACATTCTCCAAAAAATAGAAAGAGTTAAGGAATTGATTATTTACGATGAATTGACTTTAAATGAAATTGCACACCAACTTCATTACAGTAGCCCCTCCCATTTAAGTAAGCAGTTTAAAAAAAGTACTGGACTAACTCCAACAGCCTTTAAAAATTCCAAGCAGCAAAAAAGACAATCGATTGAAAATCTATAAATGATGCATAACTGCACCAAAATTGTATAAGTTTTTATATCATTGTTAATAGTAATTTTGCTCCCAACATTAAATTCTACACATAATGACCTATAAATATACGATTACAGGAATGTTTTGCGATGGTTGCCGAACCAAAGTTGAGAAAACATTAAATGCAATGGAAGGAGTAGAAGCAACGGTTACTTTAGATCCGCCAATTGCTACTATTAGCATGCAGAAGCCGATTCAAACTACTGATTTTCAAGAAGTACTTACCGCCGCTGGAAAATATTCCATAAAGGTTTTTAATCCAAACGATTTAAAATTACCAGTAGAAGAAGTAGCTGTTGAGCTTCCAAAAAACGCAGCTGGGAAATATTACTGTCCTATGTTTTGTGAAGGTGAAAAAGTCTATGATGATGCGGGTGACTGTCCGGTGTGCGGAATGGATTTAGTAAAAGCACCAGACTTAGATTCGGCAAAATTACTTTTTACGTGTCCCATGCATCCAGAAATAGTTGAGGATCATCCTGGTGCTTGTCCTATTTGCGGGATGGATTTAGTTCCTATGGAACCGAAAGATAGCGAAGAAAACAAAGCGTACAATGAGCTTTGGTCTAAAATGAAGATTGCGTTATTGTTTACAATTCCCATTTTTATCATTTCTATGTCAGATATGATTCCTAACAATCCACTTACTAAAATATTAGATACGCAAACATGGAATTGGGTGCAATTGGTTTTATCTCTTCCAGTTGTTTTCTATGCGTGTTGGATGTTTTTTGTAAGAGCATGGAAATCTATTCTAACTTGGAATTTAAATATGTTTACGCTAATCGGGATTGGATCTGGTGTGGCTTTTCTTTTTAGCTTAGTGGGGTTATTTTTCCCAGATATTTTCCCAGACGAATTTAAAACGCATCACGGTACGGTACATCTTTACTTTGAAGCAACAACCGTTATTTTAACTTTAGTTTTATTAGGACAGTTATTAGAAGCTAAAGCGCACAGCAGAACTAGTGGCGCTATTAAAGAACTTTTAAAATTAGCACCAACACAAGCTACAATCGTAAATGATGGAGTAGACAAAGTGATTTCAATTCATGACATCAAAAAAGGTGATTTACTACGTGTGAAACCTGGCGATAAAATTCCCGTTGATGGAAAAATTACCACTGGAGAAAGCACCATTGACGAGTCAATGATTTCTGGCGAACCCATTCCAGTGGATAAAAAAGTAAATGATGATGTTATAGCGGGAACTATAAATGGAAATAAATCGTTTGTGATGGTTGCGGAGAAAGTGGGTTCAGAGACTATGCTTTCGCAAATTGTACAAATGGTGAATTCTGCCAGTCGTTCTAGAGCACCTATTCAAAAAGTCGCCGATAAAATCGCGAAGTACTTTGTTCCAATCGTTGTTCTCGCATCTATAATAACTTTTATTGTCTGGGCAAATTTTGGTCCTGAACCCGCTTTAGTTTATGGATTTATTAATGCAATTGCGGTTTTAATAATTGCTTGTCCATGTGCTTTAGGTCTTGCAACGCCTATGTCGGTTATGGTGGGTGTTGGAAAAGGAGCACATTCTGGAGTTTTGATAAAAAATGCTGAAGCCTTAGAAAACATGAACAAAGTTAATGTCGTGATCATTGATAAAACAGGAACAATCACCGAAGGAAAGCCATCGGTTGAAAAGGTGTTTTCAACACAAAATAATGAGGCTGAATTGCTGCGAAATTGTGCTTCGTTAAATCAATATAGCGAACATCCTTTGGCGCAAGCCGTAGTGAATTTTGCCAAATTAAAAGAAATCCCATTAATCGAAGTCAATGATTTTGAAGCGATTTCTGGAAAAGGGGTTATAGGAACTGTTGGTAATGATAAAGTAGCTTTTGGAAATAAAAGCTTGATGGAGCAAGTAGGTGCAACCGTAACTACTGAACTAGAAAATAAAATTATTGCCGAACAAAAACTTGGAAAAACAGTTTCTTACATTGCAATTAATAGCGTAGCGCTAGGTTTTATCGCAATTACAGATGCTATTAAACCAACCAGCGTAGCAGCGATTGAAGAATTGATGCGACAAGGGGTTGAGGTAATTATGCTTACGGGTGATAATGAAAATACTGCAAAAGCAGTAGCACACGAATTGAATTTAAGTTCTTTTAAAGCGGGTTGTTTGCCAGAAGATAAATTAAATGAAATTAAACGCTTGCAAGCTGAAGGGAAAATCGTGGCTATGGCAGGAGACGGAATCAATGATGCTCCAGCTTTGGCGCAAGCCGATATTGGAATTGCCATGGGAACTGGAACAGATGTAGCGATAGAAAGTGCTAAAATAACTTTGGTAAAGGGAGATTTGCAAGGTATTGTAAAAGCTAAAAATCTCAGTCACGCGGTGATGAAAAACATCAATCAGAACTTATTTTTTGCGTTCTTTTATAATGTACTTGGTATTCCAATTGCGGCTGGAATTTTATATCCATTCTTTGGAATTTTGCTTTCGCCGATGATTGCTGCCTTGGCAATGAGTTTTAGCTCGGTGTCAGTAATAGCAAATGCATTGCGATTGCGTAATGTGAAGTTGTAAGGTTATTTCAAGTGTTTATTATGTCAAATTTTTAAAAATTTAATGCTATGAATGATAATTTAAATGCAGGAATACCATCAGAAGCGTACTCGTTTTTTGGATTGCCTTTATTTTGGTGGGTTTCAATATTGATTTTTGCTGGTATCATATTAGCAGCAGCTCACTTGTATAGAAAAAGACGAAAATAAAATGCTTTTTTTGCGTTCTTATTTATTTCGTTTTTTTCTTTCATTTCATTTTTAAATGTTTTCGAATTGAATTTATGTTAGAATATAATTTCAATTCTGCTTTACGCTAATAGCTAGTTATGAATTGATTGTAAATTTGAAATAAAAAAAAGACGATTTCGTATCTCTAGTTTCAGTGTTTGATTTTGCGCATGTCAAAAATAGTGCTACTTTTGCACTTGAAATTAGAAGTAAGGCCCGTTCGTCTATCGGTTAGGACGCATGGTTTTCATCCATGTAAGAGCGGTTCGATTCCGCTACGGGCTACTAAATTAATTTTTATTTTCTTTAAAAAAAGCCTCAAAATAATTTTATTTTGAGGCTTTTTTTATGTGTTCCGGTTTTACTAAATGCGAGTACGCTATTCAACTTCCGATAGTTTTTTAGACTTACTTTTAGGTTTTAATGTAAATTTTAAAAATAGGAAACCTAACAATCCTGCAGTTATAGAAGCAAGTATTATAGCAATTTTTGAACTATTTATTAAGGCGACATCATCATAGGCAAGAATAGTAATGAAAATAGACATCGTGAATCCAATTCCACCTAAAAATCCAACACCAACAATATTTTTCCATTGCAATCCTTTTGGTAATTTGCACAATCCGATTAAAGCTCCAGTAAAAGCAAAAGCTACAATTCCTAGAGGTTTTCCTAAAATTAAGCCTGCAATAATACCAATGCTGTTTGACTCACCTAATCCATTTTGCCAATCAGCGCCAATAGCGATGCTGGTATTAGCAATTGCAAAAAGGGGTAGAATTATAAAGGCAACCGGTTTGTGTAGAAAATGTTGCAAAACATAAGATGTTGATTTTTTATCACCATTACCAAACGGAATTGCAAATGCTAATAAAACTCCAGTTATGGTGGCGTGAACTCCAGAGTTATACATAAAATACCACATTACAACTCCTCCTAAAAGATATGGTATTAAGTTTTTAACTTTCAGTCGGTTGAGTATTAATAATGCTGCAAATACTGCTAGAGATAATAATAAGTTTGCCCAAATAATAGTTTTTGTATAAAATATTGCAATAACGATAATAGCAATTAAGTCGTCGATTACGGCTAATGCAGTCAAGAATATTTTTAATGATAGCGGAACTCTATTGCCTAACAAAGATAGAATTCCAATGGCAAATGCAATATCGGTGGCCATTGGGATTCCTGCTCCAGCTTGTGTAGCAGTACCAAAGTTGAACAAAAGAAAAATACATGCTGGAATGATAAAACCACCCATCGCTCCAATAAGAGGGAAAGAAGCATTTTTTATATCAGAGAGTTCTCCTTTATAAATTTCGCGTTCTAATTCTAAACCAATTAGTAAAAAGAACACCGCCATTAACGCATCATTTATCCAGTGCGTAATGCTGTGACCACCCATGTCAAATTGCCAAAAGGCAATATAACTGGATTGAATAGGAGAGTTTGCTAAGGCAAGAGAAATAATAGTGACAAAAAGTAAAATAAGACCTCCTGCTTTTTCGCTTTCGTAAAATTCTTTAAATAGAGCAGTAATCTTCATGGATTTGTTTTTATGGAATCTTTGAAATTCTAAATCCAAGCAAAACAAGCATGAGACTTTAAATTATACAGATAGAAACCTTTGATTTTCCGCTTTTTCTACGGTTTTACCAAATATACCTTTTTAATAATTTAAATAATTGTTGTTTTGTGTCTGTTTTACAGTTGAGCGCTTTATCCCGAAGCTCGAAATTAAATTTCATCAAATATTATTTCGCCGTTTTTTATACTTTATTTCTGTTCCATTTTTTTAGATTTTTAATACTAGCGGGAAATTCAGTCAACTGTTTTTTTTCAAAATCGAATTTAATTTATTTTTTTATTTCTTTTTCAAAATCGAAGATTATTATATTTTATAAGTTTTAGTTAGTGCGAGCATCCCGCTGAAGCCAAAGTTATTTAGTTGAGGTTTTACCGCTCCAACTTTGTCATTCTGAGGAAGGAAGAATCATTGAGTTCGCGAGCGGTAATCAAATTCCAGCTGGGCGAATTTCTGATACAAAAAGAATGTTTATCTTTTATCCAACTTATTTATTTAGTAGGATTGTATTAAAACATCGGTTGGAATGTGTAAACTTTCATGAAGTTGTCTTATCATATCTAATGAAAGTTTTCTTTTGCGGTTTAAAATTTCACTAGCTCGACTTTTCAATCCTATAATATTTGCTAAATCAGTTTGATTGTACCCCATTTGCTCCATTCTGAATTTAATTGCTTCGATAGGATCAGGCAAACCAATTGGGAAATTTTCATTTTCATATTGATCAATTAAAATTCCAAGCACTTCTAATTCGTCGCCTTCTGGAGAATTCAATTTTGCATCAAAGATTATTTCAAGTCTTTCAAGAGCTTGATTATAATCATTTTCGGTTTTTATAGGTTTTATATTCATATGTAGATATTTATTGTTTTTTTAAGGTCATACGTAATTCGCATATCAACATCGGTGTTCACGACCGATTTGCGATCATGCTCATTTCATAACAATTAAATTTCATTAGCGTTTATCTTGTCGTATTCGGCATGCGTTCCAATAAAGCGAATCCAAAGAATTTGATAATCATAACTTATTTTCACAATCAATCTATACTTGTTTCCTTTAATATTAAAACAATTACTTTGTCATTCTGACGAAGGAAGAATCTTCGTTTGTTGCACTTGTTTGCTGAAATGACAAAAAACATTTTTTTTAATTATTTATGGTTATTACAATTCTTTGTGCTAGTGCGAGCGTCCCGCTCGTACCCAATATCAGAATCATTTGTTTTATATTCGAAAGTATGTAATTTTTAACAGCTTTATATTTCCATTTTAACTTACTATTTTTAATTATGAAATGTAAGGAACAAGTATTTATCTCAATTTAAGCTTATACTTTCTCCACCGGAAGAATTTATCGTTTAATTTGGCACGAGCGAGACTCTCGCGCTAAATGGCGTGGTACTTTTAGAACGGATTATCGTTATTTTCAACATTCTCTTCTGGTAAAAAGCATTTGCTTTCGATTTTTTTATTAATATAATCGACAAATAAGTTTACATTACTTATTACTTTTTTTACATCTTCTTTTGAAACCTCTTCAAAATTATTTTCATTATTAAGTCCACTTCGATGAACTAAATTATGGCGCATGTGGATGTTTACTATTATTGTGTCTAGTTGACTAAATTTTTGTAATTCAAAATTAAAAATATTAAAAATTCTTATGAGTTTAGGTATATTATGGTAGATAAAGCTGTTTAAATCTTCTTCTACCTTCTCTTTTATTTTGTTTGTTCTTTCGAAAATTTCATTGAGATTTATCTTTTCCTTTTTATAGGGTTCGTATTCATTTACAAATTTTTCAAATGTAATATTTGAGTGAAAGACTACAAGACAAAAAACTTCATTTAGATAGGTTTCAAGTGATGTTATTATAGCTGAATACAATAACCTATTAAGCGATTGTTCAATAATGTATTCGTCACAATGTAGTTCTAGTATTTTTTCTAATCTATTTATTTGAGTACTATAAAATGTTTTAGATTTTGCTGTAGTGGAGGGTTTATATTCGCCGGAATCAGTTGCACTAGACTTTTTTAAACAGCCATTAATCTTTTTTCCTCTTACTAAAATCTCCAACAAATTAGAATCAAATTTAATATTGTAATCGTACTTTTTTTCACATACAACACAATACAAAACGTCATTATTTGAATAAGGTAAGTTTTCATTAATAAAATTCAAATCAAGTTCTGTTGAAAATATCGATCGGCAATTTAAACAAGTAAGTTCAAGGCAAATTTCCTCGTTTGGTGAAAGCATTATTTCGAATTTATTCATCTTTTCTTGAATTTTTTTTATTTTTCTTTTATTAAGGATCCCCGCCGATTTAAATGTAAATAATGCAGAGTTAATATATTCTCTTTTGGTTAATAAGACTATTGGGAGCTAACTTTCTTGCTTTTCAAATGTAATGCTTAATAGTGCAGAATATAAATTTTTGTAATTAATTTTGAGTGAGTAAATCTCTTTATATGATGAATTAAATGTATGATAAAACGTGTTTCAAACATCAGGTGCGTGAAGGATTGCAGTGTAAATCCTTTTATGAAGTGCAGCGAAATAAAAGATTGAAGCGAAAAGCCTGACCCGCCGTAGAGGAACGAAGGTGGGACACGCCCAAAACACAGAACATATTTTAGATTTTTGGATGTAGAATCCACTGATAAGGTTCAGTAGTAAAAAGCTTGTGGAACTTGTAAAAATTTTATAATTTTGCAGTCCGAATTTATAATAATAAATTAAAGAAGAAGATGGATATCAAAAGAGTAGCAATAGACGCTGTAAACGAGACAATTGTAATGACTGTAGTTCACATGGATTACAAAGGTCAAGTAGCAAAAAGAATAAACGAAAAAATGCCTTTGGCAACCGTTAAAGGATTTAGAAAAGGTGCTGTGCCTAAAGATCTTGTTGAAAAACAATACGGAAAAGCAATCAAACAAGAAGAAGTTCAAAAAGTGGTTGACTTAGCTCTTGAGCGTTTTGTGCAATCAGAAAGATTAAACCTTCTTGGAACTCCACTTCCTAAAGTAAACGAGAATTTTTCTTGGGACGCTGAAGAATTGGTTTTTGAATATGAAATTGGACTAGTTCCTGACTTTACTTTAGATCTTGAAGGTAAGAATGACGTAGTAAAATATGTTGTTACTGCTGATGATAAATTAATCGATGGTCAAGTTGCACGTATCCAAAAACAATTTGGAACTGCAATTCCTCAAGAAGCTGTTGTTTCAGATTCAGATATTACTGGAACTTTTGTAAACGAAGAAGCTGGAATTAACAATGCAACTACTATTTCTTTGGATCTTTTTAAAGACAAAGCGACTGCTGATAAATTCATTGGTAAAAAAGTAGGTGACGTTGTGACTGTAAATACAAATGGTTTATTTGAAGATGCTCATCAATTGATGGACGTAATGAAAATAGGTCATGACGACGTTCACACAATCGCTGTTGATGTTGATTTCACAATCGAAGCAATCAACGGAGCTGAACTTGCTGAATTAAACCAAGAGTTGTTCGATAAGCTTTTTGGTGCTGGAACTGTAGCTACTTTAGAGGAATTGAAAGCTAAAATTAAAGAAGATGCTGAAACTCAATTCGCGCAGCAAGCAGACCAAAAATTATTAGCTGATGTTCAAGATTTCTTGATCGAAAGTACAAAATTTGATTTGCCAGCTGAGTTCTTGAAAAAATGGTTGCAAACAGTAGGTGAGAAAAAATTGTCTCCTGAAGAAGCTGAAGTAGAGTATGCAAGATCTGAAAGAGGATTGCGTTTTCAGTTGATAGAAGGTAGAGCAATGGCTACAAATGAAATCAAAGTTACTTTTGAAGACTTGAAATCATTCACTACAAAAAATATCCGTCAACAAATGGCACAATTTGGTCAAACAAACCCAACGGACGAAGAAGTTCAAGGAATTGTTGCTAGAGTGTTGTCTAATCAAGACGAAGTAAAAAGACTTTCTGACCAAGTGGTAGGAGAAAAAATGCTTGACTTGTTTAAAGAAAAAGCAAATCCAAAAACTAAAGAAGTTACTTACGAAGAATTTATTGCCGCTTCATACGGAGAATAAATTTAGTCTGTAAAGTGGTAAAGTCGAAAGTCAAAAGTCCCTCAGCGGGCTGAGATTAGTAAAATTTTATTATTTGCTTACCAATTGGAAACAATAAATAATAAGTATATTTGAGCGTCAAAGAAATATTTTTTGGCGCTCTTTTTATTTATAATACTGTCAGGAGCTAATCCAGTTATCCGTTGCAAGTTTTTTCATCGGGTTTGCTTTTTTCTAAGCAAGAAAAAGAGCTTCTTCCAGTCGCTCTTTTAGTGCAAGAAAAAAAGCAACACGATTTCAAAAAGCTTTTCACTGCTACCTGGGCTAAAAACGAGACATATTGACACTAACTATAAAGAGGTACGACCTTTGCAATACTAAAGGGACTAGATATAACGTAAAACTTAGAATAAAAAAATATGAACTACGGTAAAGACCCGAGAGCTGCGCTCGAACAGGCGAAGCAATTTAAAAAATTTGCTACAAAGCACCAAGGAGTGAACTCAATGTATTACGATAAAATCGTAGGTGCAATGACTCCTCCAACTAATATGACTCCTTATATTATTGAAGAACGTCAGTTGAATATTTCACAATTGGACGTTTTCTCAAGATTAATGATGGATCGTATTATTTTCCTAGGAACAGGAATCGACGACCAAATTGCAAACATCGTTCAAGCACAATTATTGTTTCTTGAAAGCGCGGATGCTTCAAAGGATATTCAAATTTATTTAAACTCTCCAGGAGGAAGTGTATATGCAGGATTAGGAATATATGACACGATGCAATACATCAAACCTGATGTAGCAACTATATGTACAGGAATGGCAGCATCTATGGGTGCAGTACTTTTATGTGCAGGAGCTGCAGGAAAACGTTCGGCATTACCACATTCAAGAGTTATGATTCACCAACCATCAGGAGGAGCACAAGGAGTTGCTACTGACATGGAAATCAACTTGCGTGAAATGTTGAAATTGAAAGATGAGTTGTACCATATTATTTCTCAGCATTCAGGACAAACTTTTGATAAAGTTCATGCTGACAGTGAGCGTGATTACTGGATGATTGCTGAAGAAGCAAAAGCTTATGGAATGATTGATGAGGTTTTAATAAGAAAGTAAAAATATAGTAGAAAGTCGAAAGTTGAAAGTCAACAGCAGTGCTAATGAGTTTCAACTTTATGACTTTATGACTTTAGAATTAAAAGAATGGCAAAAGCAGTATTAGAATGTTCGTTTTGTGCGAGAAAGAAACCAGAAACCAGCTTGCTGATTGCTGGAATCAATGCGCATATATGTGATAAATGTATCGAACAGGCGCACGGAATTGTTTTAGAAGAATTAAAATCTGGCGGGAGTTCAAAACTTGTTGGTGATTTGATTTTGAAGAAACCAAAAGAAATTAGAGCGTTCTTAGATCAATACGTTATTGGTCAAGATCAAACTAAAAAAGTAATGTCGGTTGCGGTTTACAATCACTACAAGCGTTTGATGCAACAGCAATTAGACGACGAAGTAGAGATTGAAAAAAGTAACATCATTATGGTGGGACAAACTGGAACAGGAAAAACATTAGTAGCGAAGACTATTGCTAAAATGCTTGATGTTCCTTTAGCAATCGTTGATGCAACAGTACTTACTGAAGCGGGTTATGTAGGAGAAGATGTTGAAAGTATTTTGACTCGTTTACTTCAAGCAGCTGATTATGATGTTGCTAAAGCAGAACGCGGAATCGTATTTATTGATGAGATTGATAAAATTGCTCGTAAGAGTGACAATCCATCAATCACACGTGACGTTTCTGGAGAAGGAGTGCAACAAGCTTTATTGAAATTATTAGAAGGAACCGTTGTAAACGTACCACCTAAAGGAGGACGCAAGCATCCAGACCAAAAATTTGTTGAGGTAAATACACAGAATATCTTATTTATTGCTGGTGGTGCTTTTGATGGTGTAGAAAGAATTATTTCTAAACGTTTGAATCGTCAGGCTGTTGGTTATTCTACTTCTAAAAATGTAGACAATATTGATAAAGACAATTTATTGCAATACATTATCCCTAAAGACATCAAAGATTTTGGATTAATTCCTGAGATAATTGGTCGTTTGCCAGTCTTGACACACATGGATCCTTTAGATAGAGAAACGTTGAGAGCAATTTTGACACAACCTAAAAATGCTTTAATCAAACAATATGAAAAGTTATTCTTGATGGACGACGTAGTTTTCACTATCACGGATGAAGCTTTAGATTTTATTGTAAATAAGGCATTAGAATATAAATTAGGAGCTCGAGGATTGCGTTCGTTATGCGAAGCAATCTTGACTGACGCGATGTATGAATTGCCAAGTTCTGACGATAAAACATTGGAAATTGATGTGAAGTACGCACAGGAGACATTGAATAAAAATTTACTAAAGCGTTTAGAGATCGCTTCTTAAAATTACATATTTCATAATAAGACTAGCCCGTTCATGACATTGAGCGGGTTTTTTTATTCCTATTTTACACTATTTGTTATTGTGCGCAAAAAGGAAGATTATTTTTTTTTATGATCATTAGAATGCCGATTTTTGTTACTTCATAATCAAATTAATACGGCATGCAAGTAGAGGATAAAGAAGTTATTTTATTAAAAGTTTCTGGTCAGGATAAATTAGGAGTTACCGCTGGTTTAACATCTGTATTAGCGAATTATGATGCTATAATTTTAGATATCGGTCAAGCTGATATTCATGATACACTTTCGTTAGGGATTTTATTCGAAATAAAAGCAGGATCAACTTCTGGGCCCGTTTTAAAAGATTTATTGTTTAAAGCGTATGAGCTTGGCGTTAAAGTTAAGTTTATTCCTATCTCAGTACCGGATTATGAAATATGGGTAAAAGGACAACGCCAACAGCGTTATAGCATCAATGTCCTAGGGGAAACGCTTACTGCTGTTCAGTTAGCTGCTGTTACCAGAATTTTATCTAATCAAAACTTAAATATTGATGCGATAAAAAGGTTAACAGGTCGCGTGTCTATTGTAGAAGAAGATGAATTTCCGCGTTCTTGTATACAGCTTTCCGTGACTGGTACTATTGTAGATAAAACTTTCATGACTGCTAGTTTTATGGAGATTTCTAGAACTTTAGATGTCGATATTTCTTTCCAAGAAGATAATATGTATCGAAGAAATCGTCGTTTAGTTTGTTTTGATATGGATTCTACGTTAATTCAAACCGAAGTTATTGATGAATTAGCTGAGTTAGCAGGAGTGGGAGAGCAAGTACGCACAATCACTGAAGCAGCTATGAACGGAGAAATAGATTTTAGCGAAAGTTTTAAGCAACGCATGGCTTTACTAGAAGGGCTTAGCGAAGATGTTTTACAAAATGTTGCAGAAAATTTACCAATCACAAAAGGTGCGCATCGATTGATGAAAGCCTTGAAATATTACGGATATAAAACTGCTATTTTATCAGGTGGATTTACCTTTTTCGGAAAATATTTGCAGAAGGAATTAGGAATCGATTATGTTCATGCAAACGAACTCGAAATTATTGATGGTAAATTGACTGGGAATTATCTTGGGGAAATAGTAGATGGTAAAAAGAAAGCAGAGTATTTACAAGCCATTGCAGACAAAGAGGGTATTCATATTAATCAAACAATAGCGGTGGGCGATGGAGCTAATGATTTACCAATGTTAAGTTTAGCAGGTTTAGGAATTGCTTTTCATGCAAAACCTACGGTAAAAGAAAAAGCAGGAAGTTCGATATCAAGTTTAGGTCTCGATGGAGTTTTGTATCTTTTAGGATATCACGACAGGCATATTGATATGATGGAAGATGATAATTAGAATTACAGTTTCACTATTAAGCTGTTAATAAATTTTATTGACAGCTTTTTTTATGCTTTTTCATTAGTCTTGTCGCTCGAATCATGAACAGAATGAATTGTAATTGTTTTACAAATTCCTCTCGCACCGCAGCCCATTCTTTTTGGTCCACAAGAAACTAGCAAAATTAAAAGAGCGAATATATAAAGTATTCTTTTCATAATTATACAATTATACTTTGTTGCATTTCCTTTAACTGTTCCAAATAATCTCTATGATTAGACAATCTAGGGATTTTATGTTGGCCTCCCAATTTATTATGGTCCTTTAACCAATCATAAAATAGATTTTTTCTTGCTACATTAATTATTAACGGGTTTAACGTCATGTTATTATGTCGTTTGGCTTCATAATCAGAATTCAAAGATTGTATAGATTCGTCTAATATCTTTTGAAAGCTAGAAATATCAGCTGGACTTTCTTTAAATTCTATCATCCATTCATGAGAACCTTTTTCTTTGCCTTCCATGAATACGGGAGCAACAGTATAGTCAACGACTTGAGTGTTTGTTAATCGACACGCTTTGGCAATAGCCTGATCCGTATTTTCTACCATCAATTCCTCACCAAAAACATTGATATGATGTTTGGTTCTTCCCGTAACTCTAATTCTGTAAGGATTTAAGGAAGTGAAACGAACGGTATCGCCTATTAAATAACGCCATAATCCAGAGTTGGTCGTTATCACTAAAGCATAATTTCTAAATAATTCTACATCAGCTAACCGAATTGCTTTTTGATTGGGTGTACTAAAAGTATCCATTGGAATAAATTCATAGAATATTCCGTAATCCAACATTAACAATAAGTCACTAGAATTGTTTAAATCTTGAATTGCAAAAAAACCTTCGGAGGCGTTGTATATTTCGTAATATTTAAAATCTTTTTTAGGTAGTATTTTTTGATATTGTTCGCGGTACGGTTCAAAGTTTACACCACCATGAAAATACACTTCTAGATTTGGCCAAATTTCAAGTAGATTCCCTTTACCAGTTTCCTCTAGCATTTTATTCATTAGAACTAGCATCCATGAAGGAACACCGGCAAAACTAGTTACATTTTCATTTTTAGTTTCATTTATGATGGCAGCGATTTTAGATTCCCATTCGCTCATCAACGAAATTTTATTACTTGGGGTGCTGCTAAACTCGGCCCAGATAGGCATGTTTTCAATTAAAATAGCGGAAAGGTCTCCAAAAAAAGTATCGTTGTCTTCATAGATCTGTGAGCTTCCGCCAAGTCGCAGACTCTTACCTAAGAATAGATGGGAATTCTCGTTGTTATTTAAATAAAGACATAGTAAATCCTTACTTCCTTTATAATGGCAATCTTCAAGCGCTTCGTTACTTACTGGAATGAATTTGCTTTTTGCATTTGTCGTTCCACTAGATTTTGCAAACCATTTTATTGGTTCTTCCCAAAAAACATTTTGCTCTCCTTGACGTGTTCTTTCGATCAAAGGTTGAAGTTCTTCATAAGTTGAAATCGGAATTCTTTCTGAAAAAGTGGCGTAGGAATTTATAGAATTGTAATCGTATTTTTTTCCTAAAACAGTGTTCTTAGATGACTGAATTAAATTCATAAGCAATTCCTCTTGAACTTCGTTTGGATATTTCAAGAATAATTCGATTTGATGTATTCTTTGTTTTAGAACCCAAGAAGCAAACGAATTGATTATGGTTAGTGGCATTTAGATTTCTGATTTTAGATTAACGATTGTTGATTTCAGATTTGAATATCGATTGACAAATACTAACTTTGTCAAGTAATCAAAAATAGTGTTTTTTTATAAAAAACAATTCTTTAATAATGTAAAGATTCCGACTCAAGAGAAATCTATCAAGAGTTGTGCTCAATCTAATATCTAAAATTACAATGACTTACGAAGGTGTTCTAACTAAAATGCAGACTGAATTTGGCAATCCAATTCAATATTATCTAGTTTTTGAAAATAGTTTCTTGAACGTCAATCAATTATTAGATAAGGATCTAGAGATTAATTTTGTTGGTTACCAATGCTTGAATTGTGGAAAAAAGAAAAAAATATTTCGACAAGGTTTTTGTTATGATTGCTTCTATTCAAGTGCTTCAGTGGGCGACTGGATAATGAAGCCTGAATTAAGCACTGCGCATCTGGGAATTGAAGATAGAGATTTGGCTTACGAGGAAAAAGTGCAATTGCAACCGCATATAGTTTATCTAGCTTTATCAAGTGAAGTAAAAGTCGGTGTTACAAGAAAAACTCAAATGCCAACGCGATGGATTGACCAAGGTGCTAATGAAGCGATTTCTATTGTCGAAGTTCCTAATCGTTATTTAGCTGGGATTACTGAGGTAGCATTGAAGAATCATTATGCGGATAAAACCAATTGGAGAAAAATGCTAACGAATACTGTTGAACATGTAGATTTAATTGCTGAGAGATTAAAACTGGAAAATTTAATTCCAAAAGAAGTTCAGGAATATTTCTATTCTCAAAAAAACGATCTTTATGAAATGCATTATCCCGTTATAGAATATCCAAAGAAAGTGGCTAGCTTAAGTTTAGATAAGACACCACAATTTCAAGGAAAGTTAAGAGGTATAAAAGGACAGTATTTAATTTTTGATGATGGTACAGTTTTTAATGTTCGAAGTTCAGAAGGATATATTGTCAACATAAACGTATAAAAAAATGCCTAAAAAGTAATTCACTTTTTAGGCATTTTTTTTTTGATGACGAAGTTTTAATTTGCTTTAGGCTCTTCTACTTTTTTCTTTTTATTGAATAAACCATTTAATAATTCAGCGGCTTTAGTTTTCACATCGTCTTTTGCAGTTGGTGTTGCAGTAGTATTGGCCGTAGTTGTATCAGCAGGTTTTTTGTTTTTATTTATAAAATCATTCAGTGCTGAAGTTCCTTGCTTTACTAATCTATCTTTTTGCTGATTCACTAGTTGTGTAGTAAGTTTTGTTACTGCGCTACTAATATCAGTTGAAATTTTTGGGTTTGTAAAGTTTCCTATTAAAGTGGCAGTAATTGGAATACTTTCTACTTTCGCAGCTTCAGCAGCAGATAATTTAGCAATCAAGGCATTTGCTTCTGATCCTAAATATTTTGCAGGAACATCAAATTTTATATTATAGTTCATGGATTGATCAAAACCATGCGTTCCGCCAATAGTTGCTTTTATATCTTGATATTTTACATCAAAAGGCTTCACGTTTACTTTTCCATCTTTGAAGGTAATTGCCGCTTTTAAGTCATTCAAATTGATTTTACTTACATCGATAAATTTAATGTTAGATGCTAGTGATGTTAGCAATGTAGAATTAGCAGAATTCACGGTTGTTGAAAGTAATTGCCCTAATAAATCACCTGTGATAGTTTTTAAATCAGGAGTGAATTCCGTCGCATTAAGATTTCCGTTTAATTTGATTGTCGAATTTAATTTTCCATTAACGATTCCCGCTATTGGCGCAATTTTTTTCAACATATCAAGCTGCGTGAAAGATTGCGCAATGTCTATTTGATTTAAATTTAAATTCATTTCAAAGACCGGAACTTTACCTTTAGTAGAAACAGCTCCATTAACTCCAATGGTTCCACCGAAGATAGATGTTTTTACGTTTTCCAAGGTTACTTTCTCATCTTTGACAATCAATTTTCCAGATACATCTCTCAGGGTTAAATTGTCATACAAAACAGTATTAGCATTTGCGGTAAGGGTACAATTTAAAAAAGATGGAATTTTCATAGCTTCAGCTTTCTTGCCTTCTGCTTTGGTTTCATCACCTTTGGTCATAAAATCGTCTACTGCTAGTTGCTTAGAATTCATAAAGAAGTTTCCTTTCAACTCTTGGTTTCTAAAAATAAAACCATAGAAATTTTCTAAAATTCCAGTCACATTTATATCACTTTTACCAGTTGTTGCGCTAAACTGTTTTAAGTTAACTTGACTCGGATTAAATTGTACTAACGCCGTACTGATATTCATGGTTTTTCCATTTTCATCAGCATAGTTAAATCCTGAAAGACTCATCGTTCCAGCATTGTTTATGTTTTGATACTGACTTTTCTCCACAGATTCCATATCAAACTTTGTTGTAACATCGGCTTTTAAAATTCCTGATAACGGTTTGTCTAATTTTACAGGATAAGCTTTTGTTACGTTTGCCAGGTTAATTGTGCCTTTTAATGCAGCATCAATAATTGCATTTTGTGTAATGTTACTAATTTTTGCTTTGGCATTAAATACATCTTGGTCAATCTGGAAAGAAAGCTTATCTAAGTTGACATAAGTATCGTTTAATATTCCAGTTTCATTTATTATTTTAGTGTCTATAACAATGTTTTGAACTGTTTTTGGTAAATCAGGATATTTAAATGAAGCATTTTTAGAAGCAATTTCGACATTGAATTTAGGAACGGTTGTAGCTGAATAAAGACCTTTTGCAAAACCAACAACTGTAAAATCTCCTGTAGTCTTAACATTATCTAAACTAGCAGAATAAGCTGCAGGAATTACCCCTAAGAAATTTTTGAAAGAGGAAGTTGGTGTCTTAAATTTTAAATCATATTCCTGTCCGTTTTCTACTAACTGAATAAATCCATCGAATGCTAATGGCAATTGATTGATAAGCGCTTTGTTTTCTTTGAAAGAATATTTGCTGTTTTGTAAATCAATTCCTAAAATAGCATCTAAAGTTAAAGCTACATTATTCATATAATTTACTTTATCGAGATCTAAGGAAATTTTTGCTGTAGATTTTGTTACTAAATCTAGTTTTTGAGCGGCAAAATCTCCTATTCCTTCGTGGTTTAAACTATCGATTTTCATTTTTATTTTAGATCCTTCATCAAAATAACGGAACTGAAAATTCTCAATTTTATAATTTTTTATTTTCAACACTAAAGGCTCGCTTTTAGTGTCGGCTTTGTTTTCTTTATTTTTTAAAGCAATATCATAATTACCAATACCATCTTTATTAAAGATGATATTGATTAATCCATTTTTAGTACTAATTCCATCTATTGCAATTGCTTCATTTTTATCTTTGAATAATTCTTTAATTGACATTTGTAAATTAACCTCGCCTAATGAAACTAAAGTGTCACCTTCAAAAGGAGGTTTATTAATGATGACCAAGGAATCGAGCGTAACATTTGCGCTTGGGAAGCTTTTTATTAAACTTAAATCCACATCAGAAAAACTAACCTTCGCATCTACTTTTTCATTTATAGCATCAGCAATTTTTGCTTTTATTTGATCCTCAAAAAAATATGGGATTGTAAATAAAGCAATTAAGAACAGGATTATTAGGGCTCCAATAACTTTTAAAATTGTTTTTAGCATGATTTGGTTTTCTTTAGATTTTAAGATTCAGCAAAAATGATGGCTACTTCAATGCAAAAATAAGCATTATAGTTTAGCGATTTTCATCACTTTTAACATTTAGCCTTGTAGCTTTTTTTCTACTCGTTATTATTTAAAATAAAAGTCCGTTTAAATTTAGATTTAAACGGACTTTATAATTTTATCGTTAACTAGTTTATCTTTAACTCAAAAGGCATTACTGCTTGAATTCCTGTCCGTGTTTGCAATTTTTTAATTTCTTGCATAATACGATAATTCTCCTCGCCAATCTCCTCTTTTATAAATGATTCTTTAGATTTTGCAAAAGGTAAGTTTGCGAATAAATCATCAAAATTCTTTTCGTACTCTGGATAGTTTTGAGTGCTAAACTTTTTAATTTTTGCTAATGAAGCTGCTTGAGCAATAGCATCATTAAGTCCGCCAATTTTATCAACTAGTCCTATTTTTAAAGCTTCAGATCCAGTCCACACTCTTCCTTGTGCGATGGCATCTACTTGCTCAAATGTCATTTTTCTTCCTTCAGCAACGTGAGTAACAAATGTTTTGTAAATGTGCTCGACACCTTCTAATGTTACTGCTTTGAATTTTTCGTCAATAGGTATAAATGGACTGTAGTTTGCTGCATTCTCATGCGTTTTTACTTGTTCAGTGTGAATTCCTATTCTAGTTGCTAGTGGAGTGAAGTTAGGCAAAACTCCAAAAACTCCTATCGAACCTGTAATTGTATTTGCTTCAGCAAAAATAGTATTGGCATTACAAGCAATATAATAGCCACCTGATGCGGCATAATTACCCATTGATACAACTATTGGTTTTACTTTTTTAGTCAGCTCAATTTCTCTCCAAATCAAATCAGATGTTAATGCGCTTCCTCCAGGACTGTCGATACGAAGTACAATCGCTTTTACGTTTTTGTTTTTTCTAGCTTTTTGCAAAGAGCGACGCATTGATCCTTCACCAATCACAGTAACATCTCCTTCACCGCTCATAATTTCTCCTTGAGCATAAATAATTGCAATTTCATCTTTACTTCCCGAAGATTGCGAAGTAGTAAGCACTTTTTGAGCATAATCAGTTACAGAGACTTTGTTGTAATCTTCGTCAGTAGCGACTTTTAGTGCTTTTCTAATCGCATTGTGATACACATCTTCATAAGCTACAATATCTACCAACTTAGCTGTTTTTGCCATTTCTGGCGTTCGTGCTAATAATCCATTTGCAATTACATTCAATTGCTCAATCGACACATTTCTACTTTTAGAAATATCTTTCACAATGGAGTTCCAAACTGAAGTTAATAGCGCAGTCGTTTGTTCTCTATTGGCTTCGCTCATCTCATTTTCAAGAAATGGTTCAACCGCACTTTTATATTTACCATGACGAATAACTTCCATTTTTAATCCTGATTTTTCTTGGAAATCCTTGAAGAACATGATTTCAGCTGAAAGCCCTTTGAAATCCATATCACCTACAGGATTGATATAAATTGTATTCGCAACTGAGTTTAAGTAATATTCTTTTTGAGAGTAAGAATTAGAATAAGCCATCACAAATTTGCCCGACTTCTTAAAATCTTCAAGTGCGTCTCTTACAGCTTTGCTTTGAGCCATTCCTAAAGAAGAATTATCATTTAAAATTGATATTCCTTTGATGTCGTCATCTGTTTTTGCATTTTCAATTGAATTAATAATATCAGTTAATCCTATCTTTTTGCCGTCAGAAAAAATAGTTACCCATGGATCTTTATATTTTCCTGCGTAGTCATTTTTGATTTTGCTTAAATTTAATTCGATTACCGAGTTGCTTTTTACAGTTACCGTCTCAGATTCACCGCCAAAAACAGCTCCAATCAATAGTATTCCGAAAAAGAACAACATAAAGAAAACAAAAATACCAATGATGGTAGCCAATACATTTCCTAAAAATTTCATATTTATATTTTTTTAATAAGTCTGCCACCCTTTCAATTCGTTACAAATTTAAGAGATAAAAATCTAAAATTAGTTATTAACACTCTTTATAAAGATACTTCTATTCTAAAATTGTTTTAGTTAATTTGCGTTTAATATGAAATCACAACATCAGGTAATTTTATCGCTAGGAAGTAATCAAGGTAATCGTCTAGAAATCATTGAGAACTGTATAGCGTTAATCCATCAAGAAATAGGAACTGTTATAAAAGTATCCCAGTTATATGAAAGTCCTTCTTGGGGTTTTGATAGTGATGCTTTTTATAATTGTGCTATTCTAATCCACACTACAAGCAGTGCGCAAAAAGTTTTGTCACAGGCTTTAAAAGTGGAAAAAAAATTAGGCAGAATTAGAGGTGCGGCTTCAGGATACCAATCTAGAATTATTGATATTGATTTAATAGCATTTGATGATGAAATAATAGAATCAGATAAACTCCAAATTCCGCATCCTTTAATGCAGAATAGGAATTTTGTATTATTACCTATTTTAGATTTAAAATTAGATTGGAAACATCCAGTATTTAAAAAAACGATTAAAGAATTATTAGATGCTTCTCCAGATGAAAGTGTTTGTAAAGTGGTGCAAAATTTAAGTAGTCCACTAGCAAATCTTGCTCTGGAACAATTTAATTATGTCGCTTTTGAAGGTAATATTGGTGCTGGTAAAACTACGTTAGCCACTAAAATTGCAGAAGATTTTAATGCTAAAACTGTTTTAGAGCGTTTTGCAGATAATCCTTTTCTACCCAAATTTTATAAAGACCAAAATCGCTATGCATTTCCTCTCGAAATGTCATTTCTAGCCGATCGATACCAACAATTGTCGGATGATTTAGCGCAGTTTGATTTGTTTAAAGATTTTATCGTAGCCGATTATCATATTTTTAAATCTTTGATATTCGCTAAAATCACTTTGGCAGATGATGAGTATAGATTATATCGAAATCTATTTGATATTATCTACAAAGAAATGCCAAAACCCGATTTATATATTTACTTGTATCAAAATTCAGAGCGTTTGCTGCAAAATATTAAAAAAAGAGGAAGAAGCTACGAACAAGAAATTCCTGCAGATTATCTTGACAAAATCAATAGTGGTTACTTAGATTATATAAAATCACAAACCGATTTAAATGTTTTGATTATCGATGTTTCTGATAGAGATTTTGTAAAAAATCAAGAAGATTATCTTTTCATCTTAAGCGAAATTCAGAATAAAATAAATAATGTATCAATATAAAAATTACACCTGAATTTAGCTTTGCGATTTCTAATTCTAATTAACATTGAAGTGCAGTGTAAACGAGAATCAGCTCGAATTTATGTAATCTTGTTGAATTTTATTGAAAGCGATTAAAGATTTTTCGATTCTAGTGAATAGTTTTCGAAAGTTATCGTTTCTATGAATTAAGAAATAAACAATCTAATTATCCAATTGCTTTACCTTTACAAATAAATCCCAAACTACAATTCCTGCACTTACAGATATATTTAAGGAATGTTTAGTTCCTAACTGAGGAATTTCAATACAACCGTCACAAATTGCAACAGCGTCTTGCGAAACTCCGTATACTTCATTTCCAAAAACTAATGCGTACTTTTTTTCTTTTTCAACTTTGAAATCATCAAGAAATACAGCACTTTCAACTTGTTCGATAGCAAGTGTAGTAACATTGTCTTTTTTAAGTCTTTCGATAACTTCAATAACGCTTTCGCAATGTTCCCAAGTTACAGTTTCAGTAGCTCCAAGCGCTGTTTTATGAATTTCTTTATTTGGAGGCGTAGCAGTGATGCCACATAAGTATATTTTTTCGATCAAAAATGCATCAGCAGTTCTAAAAACAGAACCAATATTGTGCAAGCTGCGGATATCATCTAAAACTAAAATAATGGGTGTTTTTTCAGATTGTTTAAAATCTTCAACTGATTTTCTATCCAGTTCGCTATTTTCAAGTTTTCTCATAATTGGGGAGTATTCAAAAAAAAAGCTTCCTAAATTAATGGAAGCTTTTTTTTAATATTTATTTTAATTAGCTTTTTGAACCGTCGATAGCTAAAACATTTCCTTTAATCGTAAGTACTTTTGTAGGTACAACTGCATTAGTTGTCAAAGTAATAGTTTTAGAGAAAGGCTGACCTGCTCTTGATGTATCGTATTTTACTCCAATCACTCCTTTTGCTCCTGGAGCGATAGGCGCTCTTGGATAAGTAGGAACAGTACAACCACATGAACCTTGTGCATTAGTAATAATTAATGGTTTGTTACCATTGTTTGTAAAAACAAACTCACGGTTACCATCAGAGTTGTAAGCAACAGTACCATAATCAATAGTCTCACTAGCGAAAACCATTCCTGCACCGTTTACTTTTGTAGTTGTAACTACAGTAGTTTTAGCTTTTACTTTCTTAACAGCTTTTGAGCTTTCTTGCGCGTGAGAAGCCGTCACTCCTACAACTAATAATAATGCTAATGTAATTATCTTTTTCATTTTATTTGTTTTTTAATTGGTTTGACAAATTTAAAGAAAAAATCATGCCAATGCCATAATTTAATCTTAAAAAGCGTTAATTTTTTCTGTAACCGCGATAATTGGCTATAAATCTATAAATTCGCTGATAGATTTTTTTTCATTCATTTTAAAGACAAAATACATTGGCATCTAAAGATAAACCGGTTAAGGAAACTCCATTAATGAAGCAGTATAATGAGATCAAAAGGAAATATCCCGATGCATGCTTACTGTTTCGTGTGGGTGATTTCTATGAAACTTTTGGTGATGACGCTGTTCGAGCATCAAAGATTTTAGGAATTACTTTGACTAAAAGAGGTGCAGGTTCAGAAGGTGAAACTGCGCTTGCTGGTTTTCCGCATCATTCCATAAATACGTATTTGCCTAAACTTGTTAAAGCTGGACTCCGAGTTGCTATTTGCGATCAATTAGAAGATCCAAAAATGACAAAGACAATCGTTAAACGGGGCGTTACTGAATTAGTAACTCCTGGTGTTTCGATGAATGATGAGGTTTTACAATCCAAAACAAATAATTTTCTTGCCGCAATATTTTTTGCTAATAAATCTATTGGAATATCGTTTCTAGATGTATCAACAGGAGAGTTTTTAACTGCTCAGGGAAATGCAGAATATATTGATAAGCTTTTGCAGAATTTTAATCCGAGTGAAGTCTTAATTCCCAAAAACAGTAAAAATGATTTTAAAGAAGCTTTCGGAGAAGACTATCATACTTTTTATTTAGAAGATTGGATTTATAAGGAAGACTATGCTTTTGAAACGTTGACGAGACATTTCCAAACTGTTTCATTGAAAGGTTTTGGGGTCGAAGAATTAAAAGAGGGAATTATTTCTGCTGGAGCAATTTTATATTACCTCTCAGAAACGCAGCATAATAAAGTCCAACATATTACTTCAATTCAGCGAATCGCTGAAGACGCTTATGTTTGGATGGATCGCTTTACTATTCGAAATTTAGAATTGTATCATAGTTACAATCCAAACGCAGTCACTCTTCTTGATGTTATTGACAAAACGCTTTCGCCAATGGGTGGGAGATTATTAAAAAGATGGTTAGCATTACCATTGAAAGATAGTAATAAGATAAAAAGTAGACACGAGGTCGTTTCTTATTTAAAAGAGAATCAATCGGTTTTGAAAAATATTCAAAATCAAATTAAGCAAATTTCAGATCTAGAACGATTAATTTCAAAAATCGCAGCGGGAAAAGTTTCACCACGTGAAGTGGTCTACTTAAAAGAGTCGCTGGATGCGATTATTCCAATAAAAAACTTGGCTTTACAAAGTCCGCAAGAAGCAGTAAAAGTAATTGGAGACAATTTGCATAGTTGTGAATTGTTGCGTGAAAAAATTAAAACAGTCTTGAATCAAGATGCTCCTATAGCTGTTTCTAAAGGAAATGCAATTGCTAAAGGCGTGAATGCTGAATTAGATGATTTACGTGCAATTTCAACATCGGGAAAAGAGTTCTTAGATGGAATTGAAAAAAGAGAATCTCAAGCAACAGGAATTTCCTCTTTAAAAATTTCCTTCAATAACGTTTTTGGTTATTATATCGAAGTTCGAAACATGCACAAGGACAAAGTTCCCACAGAATGGATTAGAAAACAAACTTTAGTTAATGCGGAGCGCTACATAACAGAGGAATTAAAGGAATATGAAACAAAAATTTTAGGAGCTGAAGAGAAAATACATAAGATAGAAGCAGAGTTATTTGAGCAATTAGTCAATTGGATTGCTACTTACATTAAACCAGTTCAAATGAATGCTAATTTGGTTGCACAGCTAGACTGCTTATGTTCATTCACTCAGTTAGCAATCGAGAATAAATACGTTTGCCCAGATTTAGACGAAACTTTCGAATTAGAAATAAAAAACGGAAGACATCCTGTTATCGAAAAGCAATTGCCTGTAGGAACGCCATATATTGCTAATGATGTTTTTTTAGATAGAGAAACGCAACAGCTAATTATGATTACAGGTCCCAACATGTCTGGTAAGTCGGCTATTTTGCGTCAAACAGCATTAATCGTGCTCTTAGCTCAAATGGGAAGTTTTGTTCCTGCAGAGAGTGTTAGAATGGGCGTTGTTGATAAAATCTTCACTAGAGTAGGAGCTTCAGATAATATTTCGATGGGCGAATCTACTTTTATGGTCGAAATGAATGAAACGGCTTCAATTTTGAACAACATTTCTGATCGCAGTTTAGTACTGCTAGACGAAATTGGTAGAGGAACGAGCACTTATGATGGGATTTCGATTGCATGGGCAATTGCAGAGTTCTTGCATGAACATCCTTCAAGGCCTAAAACCTTATTTGCTACGCATTATCACGAATTAAATGAGATGAGTGAATCATTGCCTAGAATCCAAAATTATAACGTGGCCGTGAAGGAATTAAAAGATACTGTTTTATTTGTTCGAAAATTAATAAAAGGAGGAAGTGCGCATAGTTTTGGGATACACGTTGCTAAGATGGCGGGAATGCCGCAAATAGTAATATTGAAAGCACAGAAACTTTTAAAGAAATTAGAGAAAAATCATTCTAGCGATGCGTTAAACGGAATCAAGGTCGCAAAGGACGAAATGCAAATGAGTTTCTTTAATCTAGATGACCCGTTGCTGGAAGAAATCAAGGAAGAGATTTTAGATCTCGATATAAATACGATTACACCCATGGAAGCATTGATGAAACTCAATGAAATTAAAAGAATGCTGGTTAGATGAAAATTTTATTGTTTTTAAATAATGGGTTATCAGAACGTTAACTTTTTTATTGAATTTTTTTGCAAAAAAGGCTTGTGTAACTCAATAAAAGTCTTAAATTTGCATCCGCAATACAGAACAAGTATCGCGGTTCGCCAAGTCGAACTGAAAATGCGAAAATAGCTCAGTTGGTAGAGCGCGACCTTGCCAAGGTCGAGGTCGCGGGTTCGAGCCCCGTTTTTCGCTCCACACCACATAATGCTCGGATGGTGAAATTGGTAGACACGCTGGACTTAAAATCCAGTGAACAGCAATGTTCGTGCGGGTTCAAGTCCCGCTCTGAGTACTAGAAAAGCTTCAAACTATGTTTGGAGCTTTTTTTATATATTAAATTTCGATCCAAAACATATTTTTTAATTTCAGCGGTAGAGCTTTAAATTTTACTTAAATAGCTTCAAACTGCGTTTGGAGTTTTTTTATGTTTTGAATCGATTATTTAGAATAGTAGTAATATTGGAGATCAATTGTGAAATACTTTAGTTTGGAATAAATATTTCAAATAGAAGTTTTGTGTCATTGTGAGTAGTGGATTCGAAGTCAACTCTGAAAACGAGAATCAGTATTATTTCTAAAATTATCGGAATGTTGATTTAAAAAAAATTTTCTTTTTGTTGAAAAGCAGTTGCTTTTTTTATTTGAACTTGATTTTGTGATTAATTTTTGTTTTAAGTATGGGAGCTTTTGTAATTAGTAAAAGATATAATGACGAATATAAATTTGTGTTCACTTCGAGGAAAGGTAAAGTTGTGTTCACGAGTTTAAGTTACGAGCTAAAGTTTGAATGCGAAGAAGATATTGAAAGGTTTAAAATTCAGATAGAAACGGCAGAGTTTCTAAAATTCAAATCGTCAGCTGGAAAGTTCTTCTTTAAATTGATGCTAGGCGGGCAGATTTTCGCAACAAGTAGAAAGTATACCACAGCATTGCGTTTGCAGAAAGGAATCGATGAAATCGTACGATACGGAGGTGTGTCTGAGATATTGGACTTCTCTGGGAATGATTTTGTTTTTCTTGATTAGATAAATCTAATAGTATTAAAAAAAGAGAGTGTCCTGAAGTTTCAGAACACTCTCTTTTTTTGTTTCGAGCCTCTTATTTTTAAAAAAATAAAACGCTAGAATAAAAAAAAGCCACCTGCATAGCGGATGGCTTCATTTTTTTTGTAATTTAAAAATTACTTAACTTCTGGAGTTACAGCAGTAGTGTCAGTAACAGTCATAACTGAATCAGTAACAACAGCAACAGTGTCAGTAATTACAGCAGTAGTGTCTACAGTCATAGTGTCTTCAGCGTTAGCGTCAGCTTTTTTACATGATACAACAGTTAATACAGCAACAGCAGCTAAACTTAAAAATACTTTTTTCATCTTAATTTATTATAAAAGGTTAATTATTAATTCGTGGCAAAGATATAAATTTTTTAATATGTAAATTATTTTTTTATTTATTTTTTTAAAAATTATATTTTCTCTCCACGCCAAAGCAAATAGCAATTATTATGCCAGTTGAAAACAAAGGTTAAATAGTATCAACTTTGATTAATTTAACCTTTAATTGATTTTATTTTTTTCTTAAGACCTTCTTCTTTAATGGTTTAGTCTGTTTTGGGTGAACTAACTTTAATTCGCTAATTAAGTTTTGAGCACCTGCATATTTATCCATAATGAATAACACATAACGTATATCAACCATTATATTTCTGCAAATACTAGGGTCATAATAGATATCACTCATTGTTCCTTCCCAAACTCGGTCAAAATTAAGTCCAATTAAGTTTCCATGCGCGTCAATTGCAGGACTTCCTGAATTACCTCCAGTAGTGTGATTTGTACCAATAAAGTTAACTGGCATTTTTCCGTTTTCGCTGTATGGACCGTAATCTTTTTTATTATATAGATCAACTAATTTTGCTGGAATATCAAATTCGTAATCTCCAGGAACATATTTCTCCATTACACCTTCTAAGTAGGTAACTGGTTGATAGAAAGTAGCGTCTTTAGGTTCGTACCCTTTAACTTTTCCATAGGTTACTCTTAATGTGCTGTTAGCATCTGGGAAAATACGACTATCAGAGTTTAACTCTAATTGCGCTTTCATGTACGTACGCTGTAATGCTGTAATGTTCATGTTGATTTCATCATACTTTGGGGCAATCTCTTTAGTATACTTATCAGATAATTCTTTTACAAGTATAAAAGCAGGATCAGCATTCAAGTTTGCAATAACCGTCTTTGCATCACCAGAAAGTAATTTTTTCAAACTTTCGTAATCTTTGAGTTTTGATTTGCCGTAAACTTCTGACGCTAAGTTTTTAGCATTTACATTTACTAAACCTTTTGGTAAAAACTGTTTAGATGATTTCGTGGCATATAAATCTATCAGTTGTTCAAAAACCTTTTCATCTACTGATGCGTTGAAGTTTTTGTAAAAATCAGCTAAACTAGTTACTAGGTTTGCTTTTCTATCGTTAAATGCTTGTTCTCCTCTAGAATTGTAAACCTGTTCTAACTGATACAATTTAAAACCAGTGCTAAGCATTTCTGTATTGCGTTGTACTGTTTCAGCGAAGTATTCCTTTGCAACTGCATAGGGAGCTATTTCAGTATAGTTTTTTTCGAAATCAGCTAATAGTGTTCCGTACTCTTTTTGCTTACCTGCTTTAACTACCTTTTCCTGAAAAGCTTTTTCCGCTTCTCTTTTTACAGCTACTGCGTTTGATTTTTTTAATCCTTGTGTTTCACCAATCCATTTTTTCCAATAGTTAGCAATACTTGCATATTTTGACGCGTACTGAATTTTGATCGCATTATCTTTTCTCATAAATCCATCAGCAACCTTCAATGCTCTATCTCTGATTTCGATTTTTGCTGGATTTAATTCGTTTACGATTTGCTCAATGGCAACAGCTGGTAAATACTCATTAGTTTTTCCTGGGTATCCGAATACTAGAGTGAAATCATCTTCCGCTACACCGTCAAGTGAAATTGGTAAAAAGTGTTTTGGCGTGTACGGCACATTATCTTTCGAATATTTAGCTGGACGATTATTTTTATCAGCGTAAATTCTAAATAAAGAAAAATCTCCTGTATGACGTGGCCAAACCCAGTTGTCAGTATCAGAACCAAATTTTCCAATAGATGTTGGTGGCGCACCTACTAAACGAACATCTGTAAATGTTTCCGTAACGAAAAGCATGTATTGATTTCCTTCAAAGAAAGTACGGATTTTATTTTCTTGCCAGTTTTCCTTTGGTAAAGAATTACTTAATGAAGAAATGTTTTCTTGAATTTTTTTCTGCTTATCAGCTTCATTTGTAAGTGATGCAGTTCCGTTTAAAACTGATGTAGTTACATCTTCTATTTTTACAATAAAAGTTACAGTCAAGTTATCGTTTGGTAATTCATCTTCCATTTTATAAGCCCAAAAACCATCAGCTAAGTAATTATTTTTAACTGTAGAATGTGATTGAATTTGAGAGTAACCACAGTGGTGGTTTGTTAAAATCAAACCTTTTGGCGAAATCACTTCAGAAGTACAACCTCCGTTAAAATGTGGAACAGCATCTTTAATGCTTGAATTATTCACATCATAAATCTCTTTCACAGACATTTTCATGCCTAGATTTTTCATTTCTGTTTCATTCATTCCTTTCAATAAAGAAGGAATCCACATACCACCTTGCTGGGCTTGCGTCTGAATAACAAATAATAATAGGAATAGTTTTAAAAATTTCATGTTTATTTATTTAGTTTGCAATTTTATTTGATTTTGTGGGCCATTAATTTCCGATTGTGCATTTCAAAACCGCTTGCAATATACAATTTTTGTGCATTTTGATTGTGGTTTTCGATCTCTAAGTAGATTAATTTTAAGGATAGTTTTTTACTTTCTTCTAAAACAAATGCTACGGTTTGACTTCCAATTCCTTTTCCTCTAGCTTTTTCTGACAGATATAATTCATCTAAAAATGCAATTGTGCCTTGATATTCAAAACTGAATATAAATGCTAGAATTACATAGCCTACCACTTCATTATCAGAAAAAATAAGCCAAGCTTTACCAAGTTTTTCATCAGAAATAAATTCTTGAAACAGCCTTTTAGATATTTCAGTGTCAATAGGATAATTATCTATTGCATAAAATTGTTCCATCATGTTAACTATTGTTTCAATCTCAGAAACTACTAATGGCTTAAATTGTATCATTCAAAATATTTTTTAAAATTACAGCAGTTGCTCCTTTATTCATTTGCACAAAAGTTTCGCAAATATGTCCTTTTTCATTCCTAATATCTTCATTTCTAATCAAATTTGAAAAAGCCTCGTTTAATTCAGTTGCGTTTTTTATAACTGTGCAGCCTTCCATATTGACTAATGCGGTTGCTTCCGCAAAATGGGAGTAGTTAGGTCCAATAACAATGGGAACGCCAAAAGTGGCTGGTTCTAATAAATTATGAACCCCTGGATTTCCAAAACCACCACCTACATAAGCGATATCAGCATAGCTGTATATTTTAGTTAAAATGCCGACAGTGTCAATAATAAAGACATCAAAATCAGCTAGATTTTTCCCTTCTTTTTCGGAGAACAAAACTGTTTTCTTATTCATACTTTCTTTTAAATTTTTGATCTGCTCTTCTTTAATATTGTGTGGCGCAATAATAAATTTAGTACTTAATGGATTTGAATTAATGAAATCTATTAAAATATTTTCATCTTTTGGCCAAGAACTACCCACAACAATTGTAAGCTTATTGTTTTTAAATTGAGCAATAAAATCTAGAGAATTATCTTTTTCTAAAATGGTTGCAACGCGATCAAATCGAGTATCACCAGATACTGAAACATTCGTTTTTCCTAATTGATGTAATAGCTTTTTTGAATTTTCATTCTGAACAAAAAAGTAGGTAAAAGTATTTAGTGCTTCTCTATAAAAACCGCCATACCATTTGAAAAACAACTGATTTTTTCTAAGAATTCCTGAAATCAAGTAAGTTTTAATTTCTTGTTTTTTAAGTTCAGCGAGGTAATTAGGCCAATATTCATATTTAATTATAAATACTAATTCTGGATGTGTTAATCTCAAAAATTCCTGCGCATTTTTCTTTGTGTCTAATGGTAGATAAACGGTAACGTCAGCGACTGTATTGTTTTTACGTACTTCGTAGCCCGAAGGTGAGAAAAAAGTAAGTACGATTTTATGAAAAGGAAACTGTTTTTTGATTGCTTCGATAACAGGCAAACCTTGTTCGTATTCTCCAAGAGAAGCCGCGTGAAACCAAATAGTTTTATCGGTCGATTTTATTTTTTGTTCTAATGTGGTGAAAACATCTTTCCGACCTTCGATAAAAAGTTTCATTTTCGAGCTAAAAAGAGCTGCGATTTTTAGTAAAAAACCAGCAAATTGAACTACTAAATTATAGAGAAAAAGCATCTTTTTGTATTTTTGGCTAAAATACGTTTTCTTTATTTTAATTACTTCCAAAGAAATGTTTAAATTCAAATTGATCTCATTCAACGCTATTATTTTATAACAATGCTATTTTTTTAATATACGTTCATTGGTTTGAACTCATTAAATAACTATTTTTGTTAATCGTTTTAAGAAAAGGTTTTTTGCGATTAAAAACTTTAAGCTTTTGACCTTTAAACAAAAGAAATCAATGAAGAAAATCCAGATGGTTGACTTGAAAAGTCAATATGATAAAATAAAAGAAACCGTTAATCTTTCTATTCAGGAAGTTTTAGAAACTAATACTTATATCAACGGACCTCAAGTACATCATTTCCAGAAATCATTAGAAGATTATTTGGATGTTAAGCATGTAATTCCATGCGCAAATGGAACCGATGCTTTGCAAATTGCGATGATGGGTCTGGATTTGCAACCGGGTGATGAGGTAATTACTGCCGATTTTACATTTGCGGCAACAGTTGAAGTTATTGCATTGCTGCAGTTAACACCAGTTTTAGTGGATGTTGACCAAGTTAATATGAATATTTCTATAGAGGGAATTAGAAAAGCAATTACTCCAAAAACAAAAGCTATTGTACCAGTTCATTTATTTGGTCGTGCCGCTAACATGGAAGCAATTATGGCTATTGCCAAAGAGTTTGATTTATATGTAATCGAAGATAATGCGCAAGCAATTGGTGCTAACTGTAGGTTCTCTGATGGTTCAAAAAAGAAAGCTGGAACAATAGGTCATGTTGGTGCAACTTCATTTTTCCCATCAAAAAACTTAGGATGTTATGGAGATGGAGGAGCAATTTTTACAAATGATGATGCATTAGCTCATAAATTACGTGGAATTGTAAACCACGGAATGTACGAACGCTATCATCATGATGTGGTAGGTGTGAATTCTCGTTTAGATAGTATTCAGGCAGCTGTTTTGAACGCTAAACTACCGTTGTTAGATGAATATAATAAAGCACGTCAAAATGCGGCTAGAAAGTATTCCGCGGCATTTGAAGGTCATAAAAATATCATTTCGCCAACGATTTGTGATATTTGTGATTGTCACGTTTTTCATCAATATACATTACGTATTATTGCAGCAGACAGAAATGGATTGATGCAACATTTATTAGACAAAGGAATTCCTTGTGCTATTTATTACCCAATTCCGTTGCACTCTCAAAAAGCATATAAAGATAGTAGATACAAGGAGGAAGATTTTCCAATTACTAATCAATTGGTGAAAGAAGTACTTTCTTTACCTATGCACACTGAATTAGATGATGAACAAATTAAATATATTACAGATAGCGTTTTAGAATTTTTAAAATAATTATTTGTAAACAAAAAACAGCAGAAAAAGATGAAAGTTTTAGTAACAGGAGGTTTAGGTTTTATTGGTTCTCATACCGTAGTTGAATTGCAAAACGAAGGTTTTGAGGTTATCATAGTAGATAATTTATCAAATACTTCGTTAAGTGTTTTAGATGGAATTAAAAAGATAACTGGTAAAACTCCAGCTTACGAAAACATTGATTTACGTGAAAAAGAGAAAGTCCAGGATTTTTTCAAAAGACATACCGATATTTCAGGAGTCATTCATTTTGCAGCTTCAAAAGCGGTAGGTGAAAGTGTAGAGGATCCATTGTTGTATTATGAAAATAATATTAGTGCGCTAATCTATGTTTTACAGCAATTGCAGCAAAAACCTGACGCTAATTTCATTTTTAGTTCTTCTTGTACGGTTTACGGTCAAGCCGAAAAAATGCCAATTACTGAAGATGCAGAATTACAGCAAGCGATTTCTCCCTATGGAAATACAAAAGCTGTAGGTGAAGAAATAATAGCTGATACTGCCAAAGTGACTAATATAAATGCAATTTTATTGCGTTACTTTAATCCTATTGGTTCACATCCATCAGCTGAAATAGGGGAGTTACCGATAGGAGTTCCTCAAAACTTAGTTCCTTTTATTACTCAAACAGGTTTTGGACTGCGAAAAGAGTTAGCAGTTTATGGAGATGATTATCCTACTCCTGATGGGACAGCTGTTCGTGATTATATTCACGTAGTAGATTTGGCGAAAGCCCACGTAATAGCATTACAACGTTTGTTAAATAAAAAGAATATTGCTAAAGTAGAAACTTTCAATTTAGGAACTGGTACAGGAAGTTCTGTATTAGAAGTTATAAATAGTTTCGAAAAAGTAAGCGGTAAAAAATTGCCTTACAAAATTGTCGGCCGTAGAGAAGGAGATATTACCTCGGCTTACGCCAATACGGACAAGGCAAATAATGTTCTTGGTTGGAAAGCACAATCTACTCTTGAGGAAGCGATGGCAAGCGCTTGGAAATGGGAACAAAAGATTAGAAGTTAAAAAATAGCTATTATTTTTAATGAGAATCCCAAAGTATCAAAATGATAGTTTGGGATTTTTTTATGTAAATTTGTTTGACTACGACATTAGTTATGAGTGATGTAAAATTAAATTCAAACAATGCTGAAGAACCAATTACAGCTTACAAAACCAATTCAAAGCAGAAGGGCATTGGAGAAAATTTTGATTTTGATAAGGAGTTCGAAAAAGGCTTAACGGCAGAAGAGGTAAAAGCTGAAATGCATCAAAAAATAAAGTCATGGAATTGGGGAAAGTAATTTTGCCAGTTTTTTTAAATAGTCAATTTGAGGAAGCAAATGATTTATAAAACAAAAATCCTCATAAAAATTTATTTATGAGGATTTTGTAATTCTAATTAGACTTACTATTGATCACTAATTTTATGCATTTGCAGTCGCAGCTTCTTTGTCAATTTTTCCAATTAATCCAGCTAATACTTTACCAGGTCCAACTTCAGTAAATAAAGTAGCTCCATCAGCGATCATTTGCTGTACAGATTGTGTCCATTTTACTGGTGCAGTCAATTGAATAATCAAGTTTTTCTTAATCTCTTCTGGCGATGAAACTGCAGTAGCAGTTACATTTTGATATACTGGACACGTAGGAGTTGAAAAAGTAGTTGCTTCAATCGCTGCCGCTAATTCCTCTCGTGCTGGTTCCATCATAGGCGAGTGGAATGCGCCGCCTACAGGTAATAACAAAGCTCTTTTTGCTCCAGCTTCTTTCATAGCTTCACACGCTTTTTCAACTGCTGAGGTTTCTCCAGAAATAACTAATTGTCCAGGACAGTTGTAGTTTGCTGCTACTACAACGCCATCAATAGAAGCGCAAACTTCTTCTACGATATTATCTGCTAATCCTAAAACCGCTGCCATAGTCGAAGGTTTGATTTCGCACGCTTTTTGCATTGCTAAAGCTCTTTGAGAAACTAATTTTAGACCATCCTCAAATGATAAAGCGCCGTTAGCAACTAATGCTGAAAACTCTCCTAAAGAGTGACCTGCTACCATTTCTGGTTTGAAATCTTCTAATGTTTTTGCTAAGATCACAGAGTGCAAAAAAACTGCTGGTTGCGTGACTTTAGTCTCTTTCAATTCTTCTGCAGTTCCTTCAAACATAATATCTGTGATGCGGAAACCTAATATTTCGTTTGCTTTCTCAAACAATTCTTTTGCTAAAGGTGAATTTTCATATAAGTCTTTGCCCATTCCTGTAAACTGTGCTCCTTGACCTGGAAATACGTATGCTTTCATAATTGCTTTTTTATCGTTTAAAAATTCATTTCGTTAATAACGAACCAAGTGCAAAAATACTATTTTTTACTGTATTTAAAACAATGGTTTTCGTATGCGATTTAGATGTAAAAATCTTAAAAAAAGATATGCTATCGTTGTAATTGCTTAGATTTTATGGGCTCCTTTGTAACATATATTAGATTTATCTACTAATTAAGTATAAAAATAAAGTTATGAAGAAAATAGTTTCAATTTTAGTGCTTGTTATTTTAGGCTTTGTATTGTTTTACATCAATTTACCAGTAATTAACTACGGTTTTACGGGTTTTGCTTTTATCTTATTAATCTTAGTTTTTGTAGCAATAGTTTTTTCAGCTGGGATAACGGTATCAGAAAAAACAAAGCAAGTAAAACTTGCTGCACTGCCAAGCAAGATTTTGTATGTTTTAGTTGCGGTACTTTTAGCATATATAATATTGCTTCCTCTTGTTACTAGTACAAAAATGTTACGAACTGATTCGTTTAAAAATTTAATTGGCAAGGTTGAAGATGGCCAGAAAATCACCAATCACATTGCGCCAATTTCTATTGATAAAATTAGAGTTGTCGACGAAAAATTAGCATATCTATTAGGTGAAAAGATATTGGGATCACAACCGGCTTTAGGAAGCCAAGTGGAATTAGGTGAATTTTGTATTCAAAAAGTTGGTACAGAATTGTATTGGGTTGCACCTTTACTGCATTCAGGACTTTTGAAATGGTTTAACAATAAAGATGGAACGGATGGATATGTAATGGTATCTGCAACTAATGAGCGTGATGTAAAACTTGTCCAGAACGTTGGTGGCAAACCTGTAAAAATTAAATACCAACCCGGAGCTTATTTTGGAAGTGAATTGCATCGTCATGTTTACTTTAATGGAAATGCAACTGCTGGCTTAACCGACTTTAGTTTTGAGATTGATGATGCTGGAAATCCATTTTGGGTGATCACTAAGTATGCTAAAAAAATTGGTTTTGCGGGAAAAGATGCTACGGGAGTTATTGTAGTTGATGCACAATCAGGTGCTATTAATGAGTATTCAATTGCTAAAACACCGCAATGGGTGGACAGAATCCAACCTTTAGATTTTATTGAAAATCAATTGAATTATTGGGGAAAATATGTTCATGGATATTGGAACTTTTCTAATGCTGATAAACTACAAACAACTGAAGGTCTAACTTTAGTTTATGGAAAAGATAATAAATCGTATTGGTATACCGGACTCACTTCGGTAGGGAAAGATGAATCTGCAGTTGGTTTTGTTTTAGTAGATACTAGAACAAAACAAGCCACATTTTACAAACAAAGTGGTGCGACTGAATATGCTGCTCAAAGCTCAGCAGAAGGAAAAGTTCAGGAAAAAGGATATAAGGCGTCGTTGCCTATTCCTTATAACATAAACAACATTCCTGCCTATGTGATGACGTTGAAAGATGACGGAGGATTAGTAAAAATGTTTGCGATGGTTGATATTTCTGATTATACGATTGTTGGAGTAGGAAACACCATGCGTGAAACGCTTACTGCTTTTAAAAACGTCTATAATATGGCGGATAATAAGATAAACCCGAATAGCGTTTCTAATAAAAAGACGGTAAAATCAATTGTCACTAGAATTCAAAATGACGTCAAAAACGGTAATAGCTTCTACTATTTTAAAGTAAAAGATTATCCTAATATATTCGTGGGTTCTTCTCAGATCTCAAATCAGTTGCCGGTAACAATAATTGGGGACAGTATATCGGTTTCTTTCGATTTAGATTTAGAAGAGGTCATTGATATTTCAACTTTTGAAAATCTCAATCTAAGAGATAGTCTAAAAACTAAGTAATAAAAAATGGCTTACAGATTATTGAGGGCACTGAAAAAGTCTTTCTAATAAATTGACACATAAAAAGGAGTAGATATCTATGGATTTCTACTCCTTTTTTCTTATATTTAAGTCTAATTATAAGTGTTTTTTTTAGATGTTAGTACAACAACAAACAATACAATTCAGCGAGTATTCTTCGTTGTATGATTTAATAGTTCCAAAAGAAAATTTATTAAGAAAAATCAATGATTTGATTGATTTTTCTTTTATTTACGATGAGTTGTTAAATAAGTACTGTACCAATAATGGGCGAATGGCAGAAAGTCCCGTTCGTATGTTCAAGTATTTATTACTAAAAACAATTTACACTGTTTCCGATATTGATGTCGTGGAGCGTTCTCAATACGATATGTCCTTTAAATATTTTTTGGATATGAATCCAGAAGACGATGTTATCAATGCGAGTTCGTTAACAAAATTTAGAAAATTACGTCTAAAGGATACCGACCTATTAAATCTATTGATAAACAAAACAGTCACCATTGCTATCGAAAAAGGTATTATTCGTTCTAAGTCTATCATCGTTGATGCCACACATACTTTATCAAGATCCAATCCATTTTTAGCCATCGATGTATTGAGAGAGCGTTCCAAGCTACTGCGAAAAACAGTATACAGCTTTGAGCAGGAATTCAAAGAACATATGCCTGAAAAAAATACCGACAATGACTTAGAAAAGGAACTAGCTTATTGTAAAGAGTTGGAAAAACGCATTGAAAATGAGCCGTCAATAAGTTCGATTCCAGCTGTGAAAGAGAAATTAAATCTACTCATAGAAACTGTAGAAGACACTCAAGAAAATTTTAACTTATCAAAAGATACAGATGCTAAAACGGGTCATAAATCCGCTGATAGTTCTTTCTTTGGATATAAGACTCACTTAGCTATGACCGAGGAGCGCATCATTACAGCGGCTGTAGTTACATCAGGTGAAAAAGGAGATGGACCAGAATTACCTAGACTTTTAGCGATTAGTCAAAAAAACGGAATCGATGTTGATACTATTATTGGGGATGGAGCTTATACAGGAAAAGAAAATCTCAAACTCACAAGGGAGCAAAATATTAAAGTGGTAGCCAGACTAAATGTTACTATAGCACAAGGAGCTAGAAAAGATGAAGATAAATTTGACTATAATAAAGATGCCGATAGATTTGTTTGCCCTGCTGGTCATATGGCCATACGAAAGGCTCGCCAAGGTAAAAAAAATGTTGGAACCAATCAAATACAAACCTACTATTTTGATGTGGAAAAATGTAAGACCTGCTCTTTAAAAGAGGGTTGTTATAAAGAAGG